>JAFGGE010000263.1 GCA_016930745.1 Sedimentisphaerales bacterium | reverse complement strand
CTGGCCTCCGCCGCAGATGGGCACGATGGCGGCAAACCGTTCCGGATAGGCGCTGGCGATGGCCCATGTGCCGAAACCGCCCATGCTTAAACCGGTCAGGTAGATCCGCGACTGATCCACGTTGTATTTCTCGACGATTTCATCGATCAGGGCCATGATCGTTTCCACCTTGTTGGTCCACCATTGTCCCGTCGGGCATTGCGGCGAAACGACGATAAACGGAAGCTCCTTGCCCTGTTCAATCAACTTGGGCGGACCGTGGACCTTGACTTTGTTCAGGTCGCTTCCCCGTTCTCCGGCGCCGTGCAGAAAGATCATCAGCGGCCATTGGGCCTTTTTGTCATACTCGGCCGGCAGATGCAGAAGATAGTCGATCTTCAGCGTGACCGGTCGATTGAGTTTCATCGCCTGCTGCTTGGCCGCCTCTTTGTCTTTCATGTTTTTCTCCTCAGCCCACACGACGGCCACCGACAAACATAAGCCCGCCAACAGTCCCATTCGAATCGCCTTCATACCGATACCTCCCTTTCTAATGATGTATTTACGCTCCGGAATTGTCATCCAGGATTTTTGGCACTTTGTAAAATTCATCTTCTCGATCCGGGGCATTGGCCAGGGCCTCTTCGGTCGAGAGGGACCGACGGATCTGATCTTCACGAAACACATTGTGGATCGGCAGGCAATGCGCCAGCGGCTGGACCTGCGAGGTGTCCAGTTCATTGAGTTTTTCGAAATAGCCCAGAATCTCGCTTAACTGCCCGGCAAATTGTTCGATTTCCTGCCCGGTCAATTCCAGCCGCGACAGTTTGGCCACCTGTCGCACCTGATCGGCGTCAATTTTGTGTCCCATGAAATCCTCGTATGTATTCTATCATGTCACTTTTTGCCCATGACGGCAGCTATGGGCATGACCGGGGGGATATCGTAGTGGAAAAGAGGACTTTTTGCAATGCCGGGCCTTCGATATCCACGGCTCTGTTCTCTGGCGAGTCTGTATGGGCATAAAAAAAGGGGAGACAACCATTCGTCTCACCCTTTGCATTCGGATTCATACCCCTCGATTGGAGAACCGTCAGACGGCTTCTTTTTCCGCCTGGGGCTTGTAGTTGCGTTTTATAGGCTTGATCACCAGACCCATTTTGAGGGCTTTGGCCGAAACTCTAATCCGACAGACCTTACCGTCTATTATGGCGCGGACATTTTGAATGTTCGGTTTGAATTTTCGTTTGGTTACGCCGGTGATGTTTTTACCGACACCGCCATGCCGTTTGGCCTTGCCGCGCCGGGCAATGCTTTTGCCTGTAGTGGTTCTTCGTCCCGTAAAGTGGCATATTCTTGACATCGTTCGTTCCTCTGTCTTAATGTCGGCTCACTGCGCCAACGATTTACTAGCTACTTGTTGCCTGTTAGAAATCCCAGAGCCGAATAAATATAACGCGGACCTGGTCAATTGCAAGGAGAAAAGGCTATTTTTCGTTAAAAAAGAGGGACAGGCATACCCTCGTGTTGAATTTCCTTGCGGAAAAGGGGAGAAATTACTAGGCTTGGGCCCTCTTGGAGACGGAAATGCCTCAATCGAACCGAAAAAAACGGGTTTTGATCACAGGCTGTTCGAGCGGATTCGGGCTGCTTACGGCCGTCCGGGCGGCTCAGGCGGGCTATGAGGTGATCGCCACGATGCGAAATCAGGGAAAGGCCGGCTATCTGCATGAGGCCCTTGACCGGGCGGGCGTATCGGCGACTCTGGAAGAACTCGATATAACAAGTCCTGAGTCAATCCGTATGGTCGTTCAAAAGTATTCTCCCATCGACATTCTGGTCAATAACGCCGGCATCCTGATTATGGGTTCATTTCTGGACCTTACGCAAGCCGAAACACGCCGGGTTCTGGAAACCAATTATTTGGGGATTGTGGAACTGACCCGTGCAGTCGTCCCATCAATGATTGAACGGCAAACGGGAATGATCATCAATATCGCTTCCCTGGCCGGTCGGGTTGGACATCCCTTCAATGCCGCCTATGCCGCCAGTAAACACGCCCTGATCGGCTTTTCCCAGTCGATCCGTGTGGAATTGATGCCTTTTAATGTCAAGGTCGTTTCGGTGGAGCCGGGCTATCATAAAACCGAGATCATCCGGGCCAATGCCACTCTGTCGGAAAATTTTTATGACCGTAAAAGCCCGTTTTTTGAATGGAATCGGGGTTTTTTACGACTGATGATGGATCGTGTGATTCCCAAGGCGGGCGAGCCGGAGGCAATCGCCGCCAGGATCGTAGAAATTATGGGGCTGGAAAATCCTCGTCTTCATTATATCCTGGGGCGGGATGCCCGCTGGGCCACACGGCTGGAGTGGCTGGGATTGGGACAGTGGCTGGCAAGCAAGGTATTCGAAAAATTGCAGATCGCCCGTCACCGTGAAAACCGTCGGGCCGAGTACAAAAAAAACCGCCGGAAAAAAACCTCCACCCAAACACAGGAATCTTAAATTTATGCCAAGGCCTGTGTTTATTTTCATTCTCTTTCTTATATGCAACGGAGTTCATGCCCTGGGGCAGACCGGCCATGGAGTCCCCTCAAGCCCCCCGAAAATTTTGGGAAACGTAGATACTCCGAAAATTAAGGAAATCTCCGGATTTGTAGCCAGTCGGCGTAATCCGGGCATTCTCTGGGTCCACAACGATTCCGGGGATCTGCCGCGAGTGTACGCCCTCAATAAAAAAGGACAACACAAGGCTACATTTGTTCTCCGCGGCGCATCGGCGCGCGACTGGGAAGACATGGCCATCGGTCCCGGCCCGGAACAAGGCGTTTCTTACCTGTATCTCGGCGACATCGGGGATAACAATGCCCTATGGAACACCGTAGCGGTGTATTGCGTGCCCGAACCGGCGGTGGACCCCAACGGACCAGCGGTCGAGAAGGCATTGGATGAGGTCGTTTCGATTCGATTGAAATATCCGGATGGGCCGCGGGATGCCGAAACGCTGCTGGTGGATCCGATCACCAAAGACCTCTACCTGATCTCCAAACGGGATCGGCGCAGCCGGGTCTATCGGGGGGCCTATCCTTATACCACGAATGCAGTGCATGTTATGACCTTTGTCGGTGAACTTCCCTGGGCCGGCTCCACCGGAGGAGATGTTTGCTTTGACGGCCGTCTTGTCCTGGTGCGCAACTATGCCTATGCGGGTCTTTGGATTCGTGAGATCGACAAGCCCTTGCATGAGGCCTTTTCTCGTCCTCCGATTCGAGTACCCGTGCCCCGCGAACCGATGGGAGAATCCATTGCTTTTTCGAACGATGGAAAGGCTTATCTGACCGTTGCAGAAGGCCTTCATCGCCCCCTCTATCTATTCCCCCTGCCGGATGAATTGAAAGGAAGTGGTCTTTTACAATAATCCTTTGCCAGCCGAATCGAAGAAAATGGGCCGGGGCGAGATTCGCCCTTCGACCCATGGTAGGACGTATTCAGGATCGGGCGGATATCGACAGGGCCACTCGGTTTGAGCGGCTCAGAAGCTTGGATGGCGCCCGATTTTGTTTACCTTTGCCGGTTTAGTTCTGGACGCGCGCCCTGGCGGCAACGACTTCGGCAGCGCGGACCTTGGCGACGGCGGCCTCGGCTTCTTCCTTGGCGCGACGAGCCTTGATTACGATCTCTTCGGCGCGGCGAGCGGCCTCCTCGGCCTTCTCGACTTCCAGTTGCGCGGCGGCTTCGGCCTTCTGAATGGCCTCTTCGGCTCGCTCAACGGCTTCCAGCGCATCGCGCTGCGCCTTTTCCGCGACGTACAGGGCCTGTTCTTCGGCCTTGGCCTTACTGACGGCCTTTACGGCTGCTTCTTCGGCCTTTTCGGCCAGCATTGTGGGCTTTGCCTTGGGTGTGCTCATAATCCAAATCTCCAATCCACCTGTTCCATCTTACCACATACCTGTTACGCTGATTCACGTCAATCAACCAGGTATGTCCGTTTTTTCGGCTGAGCCGCGAGGGCACTTAACTACTTCGTGGACAAAGAAGGGAAAGTATTTCATTCGTTCCGCCTTATTCGTCCGGTCGGGCGAGTGCTCGCGCCAAAGAAAATAACGGATTCTTATCGGACGGCGTCCGGCGCCGTCTCTTTCTGATCCCTGTGATCGTTATTTTCCGCATAACCTGCAACAAACGCCTCAAGTCCCTTTTTTGAAGAGCCGAACACGTATTTGAAGAATCGTGTCGGTGTTCTTTAAAGTATTGTAAATAACGCTCGAAAAGCAAAATAGGAAATGCCGGTCACAGGGAAGAACAGCATCATGAACCGAGAAGAGATGGAACGGATTCGGACTGCCTTTGCGTCCGCGCAGTGCGCCCCCCCAGAGGATCAGATCGTCGAAAATACATTGTCCGATAAATCCGGCGAAGACAATATCACTGTCGGGGATTTCCCTTTGGATCAGATAACCAGCCGCGTCCCCGACCTGGCCGAAACCTGTTTGCGGCAATTGGACACGCTGGAATCCATCCATACCAGGCTTCCACGACTGAGACAGCGCTGCGGCCGGCTTGCCGCCTTGCTGGGGCGGATTCGGGATCAGTGGATTGAACCGGCGAAGGCCACGGATCCTGAAAAACGCCTCAATCCCCCCCTGTCCGAACCGGAACCTGCGCCAAATCACGAAAATGTCAATTTCGATCCTGCCGATGCCAACGAGGAATCGGATAGTTGTGAAACACATCCGACGACAGAAGCCATGGAATACCCCAAGGAATCCCGAGCATCGGACGAGATGATGCAGGTCCAATCGGAAGCGAAAGAATCCATTGAGATTCCAGATCCGACCGATCAATTACAGGAAACGATCGGCGTTTTTGCCCTTTCGGATTCCGTTGGTTCAGACGATAGGACCGATTCGGCCGACGACCTGCTGGATGTGCTTAACGGTCTTGACGAAGAACTTCTGCAAAGCGCCCGAGCGACCGAGCGGGCGGTGCGCGAGTTGTTCGGCGCCGACGATGAACCGTCGGACTGTTTGCGGGAAATCGAAGAAAACACGGATCAGGCCCAGGATCTTGGGCTGGCATTGACGATGGGAAAACGCCGAAGGCCGGATTCGACATCGCGCAGCAAGAGCGTCGGCCGGATTCTGGACGAATTACACGGCAAAGCGTTCGATTGGGTCGGCCTGCAAGAGGGGCATGAACCGGCGGCCTATGAGGACTGGCTTGCCGAGCTGAAGCGGATCGAAGCGGATTTGAACGGACAAGCCTAACGGCAAAACACCCATTCCGGGAGAGCAAGCGTGAGCGATTGGGAAGAACACGGTTTGGACGAACTGGATCAGTCACTGGCTCAGGATCGAAAAGAGATCGATCTGTGCGACAGCCTGCTGGCCGAGCTGGGACGCATTGAGGCGGAACTGGATATTGCCGAAGAGGCCGCCCGCCAGGTAGCCGAAGCTGCCGAACAAGCCCTGCTTTACAGGACACAAGCCGAACAACAGGCGGCCAAGGCGCAGGATGCTGTGGATGAAAAGGTCCTGGAGCAGGCCGTCCTTTCCGGGGCAGATACCGATGAGGAATTGGAAGATGTAATCGGGTTAGAAACAGCAGCGACAACTGCCGATCCGTCCGAGACGGCCGACAGGGAAGAGCCGGCTGTATCGGAGGAATCCGACGAAGAGAAAGACACGGAAAACACGACCCAAGCAAAAACAGACCCCGAGTCGACAGATGAAATGGAAGACCTTGTCGACGAAACAAATGAGATAGCCAAACCAGAGTTGGATGATGACGTAGTTTCGGCCGAATTCAAAAGCTCTGCCTCGGAAGATCTGAAAGAAGAGATGCCGGACGAATCGGAGGAGGCAGACACGACCCAGGAACAGGAAGCCACGGAGGAGGATATACAAGCAGAGGAAGAAACAGACCCCAACGAGCCGGTGCAGGAAGAAGCCTCGGATGTGGAGGAGGAGGAACCGCAAGAGAATAAGAAGGATACTTGCGAAGAAGAGGCCGGCATGAATGAAGAGGAAGTGATGGAGGGAACTTCGAGCGACGAGGAAGATAGAGTTGACGCCATACCGGAAATCGATTCGGATGAAACTGTCGATGAAGTCGTAATGAAACAGGAGTCCGGCCCGGAAGACGAATCGGCAACGGATACAATCCAGGAAGAGGCAACGGAAGAGGAAGTTGTTCCAGCCGACGAGGTTGATCCCGCCGATACAATGCAGGATCAGATATCGGAAGAAATACAGATGGAGTATCCCTCCGTCGCCGAGAAGGAACAGGAGGTATCGAATTCCGCGGTTGATGATACGCCCGTTGTCGATCAGACAGCCGAGCAGGTCAAAGAGGAATTACTTCCAGAAGAAACAGGGTTAGAACAAACCGGTACACAGCCGCTTGCGACGGGAGAGGAACCTTCCCTGTCTGTCGTCAAGAATGCCCGGGATCAGGCGGTCGCCACGATATGTGCCCAGACGGATGCTTCGGTCCAGGCGGTCCTTCGGGCCCAACAACAGGCGGCCGCCTCGCTACAGGAACAGGCGTCCCGGCTTTCCCTGCCAACCACAGTGGCTATCCCCACGAGCCAATTTGCCTCCAAACGACGATACTATCAACTTCGCGGCCTGTTTTGAATCCTTACGAAATCCTTATGCGTTATTTCTCAGATGTCCTTTCTTGCCATCGTGCATAAATAATCTTCTAGCATCATGCTAACATTCTGCTAATATGTCCGGTGTATTCCTGGAGAGTGAATGTAAATACCTTGAAGGGATAGCCTATGGCTCGAGAGACAATCCTGGTTGTCGAGGACGAGGAAGACGTTCTGGAGCTGCTTCGATATAACCTGGATAAAAACGGCTTTACGGTAGTAACCGCCATGACGGGGGAAGACGCGATCGTCAAAGCCCGATCGGTCAAACCGAATTTGATCCTGCTGGACCTGATGCTCCCGAATGTGGACGGCCTGGAAGTATGCAAAACGCTAAAGAAAGATCCTTCCACCGAACCCATCCCGATCATCATGGTCACGGCCAAAGGCGACGAGGCCGACATCGTGACCGGGCTGGAAATCGGGGCCGATGACTATATTACCAAACCATTCAGCCCTCGCATATTGATCGCGCGGGTCAAGGCGGTTCTGCGACGCCCGGCCCGCTCTATGATTCCCGAGCCGGCTGAATCTCCCCCGCTTCGCCTTCACGGCATCGAGATTGATCCGGGGCGCCGACGGGTACTGGTCAAGGGCAAACCGATTGAACTGACCAGTACGGAATTCGGCCTTCTGTATTTTCTGGCTTCCCGTCCGGGTTGGGTTTTTACACGATACCAGATCGTCGATGCCGTTCATGGAACCGATTATCCGGTAACGGATCGGTCGGTGGATGTGCAGGTCGTGGGATTGCGGAAAAAGATGGGCTCCTGCGGGAAATATGTGGAAACCGTCCGCGGGGTGGGATATCGTTTTAAAGATGTAGACTAAACGGCAAATTCGGCCAACGAACACGGAACCGGTCCCATGCGACGAAAAACGCTGCTCTGGCAACTGTACCCCTCTTATCTGGCAATCATCGTCTTGAGTTTTTTAGCCATTGCCTGGTATGTTTCCGGTTCGCTGCGTCAGTTTTATCTCCGACAAACGCGACTGACTCTCGAAGCTCGCGCCCGTCTGATTCAGGAAGAGGTTGTCCACACGTATACAACACGCGGGGCTCAGGAACTGGATGCACTGGCCAAGCGCATGGGGCGAATCAGTAATACTCGAATCACCTATATTCTTCCTTCGGGAACCGTTGTGGCCGATTCCGACGACAATCCCGTCAACATGGTCAACCATGCCGATCGGCCGGAGATTATTCAGGCCTATCAAGGGCAGGTGGGGTGGGACTTGCGTCCCAGCGGTACGGTAAAAATCCGCATGTTGTATGTAGCCGTGCCGATCCGGGAACAGGACCGCATTGTGGGCGTGTTGCGCACTTCGGTGTCCCTGGCCTCGGTGGACGAGGTGCTGGCGGCGATTTATACCCGCATCGCCATGGGAGCTCTGGTGATCGCGATTCTGGCCGCTGCGCTGAGTTTTTTCGCTTCCCGCCGGATTACCCGTCCCCTGGAGGAGATGCGGCTGGGGGCCGAACAATTTGCCCGAGGGGACCTGAACCATAAGCTGCATGTCCCGGATTCGCAAGAGATCGCCGCCCTGGCCGAGTCTATGAATCGGATGGCGGCAGACCTGGATGAACGGATTCGCACGATTGTCACGCAACGAAACGAACAACAGGCGGTCTTGTCCAGTATGGTCGAAGGGGTTTTGGCCGTCGACAGATATCTGCATCTGATCAGCCTTAACGACGCCGCCGCCGATCTGATTGGCATGGGCGATGAAGATCCCAAAGGAAAGAGTTTACAGGAGGTAATCCGTAATACCGAATTGTACGAATTTGTCGTGCAGGCCCTGCAAAACAACCGACCGGTGGACGGGCAGATTGTCCTGCGAGAGGGAGCAGGCGAACGCTATGTTCAGGCGCGGGGCGCAGCGCTGATCGATGCCCACGGCAGCGAGATCGGAGCGGTGGTTGTGCTCAACGACGTCACCCAACTGCGCCGGCTGGAAAACGTGCGAAAAGACTTTGTCGCCAATGTTTCGCATGAGCTGAAAACCCCCATCACCTCGATCAAGGGTTTTATCGAAACGCTGATGGACGGGGCCATCCATCATCCCCAGGACGCCATGCGTTTTCTGGACATCGTCGCCCGGCAGACCCATCGTCTCAATGCCATCGTTGACGATCTTCTGACCTTGAGCAAGATCGAACAGCAAACGGAAAAGACGGAGATCGAGCTGACCGTTGCGGCGATCCGTCCGGCCATCACGGCGGCCGTGCAGCTTTGCGAACTCAAGGCCGCGGAAAAACAGATTCAGATCGAATGGGAATGCGATGAAACTCTGCGCGCCAGGATCAATTCGGCACTGCTGGAACAGGCGGTGGTGAACCTGATCGATAATGCAATCAAATACAGCGAAAACGACGCCGTCGTTCGTATCGAGGCGGCACAGACCCCCAAAGACGTGCAAATCCGGGTAATCGACCATGGCTGCGGGATCGAGGCAATGTATCTGCCGCGGCTGTTTGAGCGGTTTTATCGCGTCGACAAGGCCCGCAGCCGCAAGCTCGGCGGCACCGGCCTGGGGCTGGCCATCGTCAAACACATCGCTCAGGCCCACGGCGGCCGGGCCGGCGTACAGAGCACCCCGGGGAAAGGCAGCACTTTTACCATCCACCTGCCTTTACCTTAAACCAAAACAAAGTTTACCGGATTGGAACATTACTGTCATTGGCAGGGAAGGTTTGCCTCTTTGTTGCCATTGCACGTCCCTTTACGGGCTGTTTTATTGATTCGGCTTGTGGTATAATAAAACAAACGAAAGGAATTGAGCCATGCCAGGAAAAGTACAGGCAGGATTTATATTGCTGCTGACGGCACCGGGATTTGCGTTGGCTTGGTCCGGCGCCAATGCGAATATGGTCTCCGATGCGAAAAACCTGCCGGCGGATCTGGAAAACGCACACATCGTCTGGGAAATGCGGCTTGGAACCCATCAATACAGTCTTCCGACATTCGAGGACGGACGCCTCTATATCGGGATCAACGATCTGGCCCTGGAGCATCCCTCCGTCAAGCGGACCAAGGGCGGGCTGATGATGTGTCTGGACCAGGCAACGGGCCGCATGATCTGGCAGCTTCCGATTCCGCGTTTCGCGGAGGGCAGCACCCCGCCGATGCATTTCGGGCAATGGATGTGCGGCTTGTGTTCATCGCCGGTGATCGACGGGAAAAATATCTATGTCGTGGGCAATCGGGGCGAGGTGCTGTGCATCGATACAAAGGGGCAGGCCGACGGAAACGATGGGCCGTTTATACGGGAAAAGGAATACATCGGCGCCGGGGCGGATTATGCCTTAACCGAGGCCGACGGCGATATGGTCTGGATTTTTAACATGATCGAAGAGCTGGGCGTCGTGCCGCACGATGTATCGGGCAGCACCGTGCTGGTTCTGGACGATTTTCTCTACGTCAATACCGGCAACGGGGTGGATCATACCCATGACAAGATGGCCAATCCGAAGGCGCCGAATCTGATTGTTCT
>JAFGGE010000036.1 GCA_016930745.1 Sedimentisphaerales bacterium | reverse complement strand
TGGGGGGTGTTTGAAAAGCATAAATCAGCATCGCCGAAGGCGATTCCTTATCTTTTTACCCATAAATTATTCCGAAGAGCCAAAAATTTTATCGAGTGGATTTATGTCCCTGCGGTTAAAGATGCTTCTAGTGAGCAGGATGAAAATAGTAAAAGTGCGCTTGGACAACTTCTGGCTCGGACTATTCGAGCAAAAGTAGATTTCCGTGAACCTATAAATGAATTGAAATCTGAGGCAATACGACGATATCAAGAAATAATTGATAGTCAGAACAGCATACTTGAAGAAATAAGTACATCTCTCCAGGACAAATTGAGGGACTGGACAAGTCCTAGTGCAAATCTAGATCTAAAGTGGCATCGTGATGATGAAAAATCTATAAAGATTGAAGAACCCACTGCAAGAATTCGTATTGGAGAAGGATCTTTCCTTGGAGAAGTTGCAAGGCTTGGACATGGGATGCAGCGTGCTTTTTTGCTTACCATCTTACAAGAATTGGCTAAAGGAGATCAAGAAAGAAATCCGAAGTTACTTCTCGCTATTGAAGAACCTGAACTATATCAGCATCCTCCTCAAGCGAGACATATGGCAAGGTTACTCGAATATTTATCTCAAGATGGCAAATCGAATTCGCAAATAATTCTCACAACACATAGCCCATATTTTGTTTCATGTGAAAGCTTTCCGAATATTCGAATGGTTCGAAAAGATTATTCTCATGAGGTTTCACAAGTTGCTGGATCAAATTACGATTTCTTGGAAAAGCGTATCAGTTCTGCAATGGACAGGAAACCAGAGAATCCTTCCTCTCTTATGGCAAGAGTTGGTCAGATTATGCATCCATCACAAAATGAGCTATTTTTTTCAGCCATTCCAATTCTAGTCGAAGGTACTGAAGATGTGGCATTTTTGGCATCTCAACTTGAATTATCAAACCAAGTGGATGAATTCAAATTTTATGGGTGTCATTTTGTCGTATCAGGAGGAAAAACTAACATGAGTCGACTGTTAGGAATTGCTCTTGAGCTACGAATGCCTGTTTTCATCATTTTTGACGCGGATGGAAATGAGAAAAATGCTGATGAACGTACTAATCATGAAAAAAATAATAAATGTTTGCTTAGGATGATGAATGTCGATGGATCCCAACCATTTCCGTCTAATGCTCTTTATAGTTCTCAGGTGATAATGTGGCCTGATAATATTGCACGGAGTGTAAAGACAGATTTCGGATTAGAAGTCTGGACTACTGCAATGAACCAAGCGGTTAACACGAAGGGATTACACGGCGTACGGCAAAAAAATTCTTTTCTTATTTCAGGAATACTTGAGATTCTATTTAACCAAAAAAAACAATCTCAGACACTTTTAAATGCAACGTCTGGTATACTCAGTTATGCACGAAAAATACGTCCCCAGAATTAAAAGTGATTACTCTGTAGTCAGTATGGTCTTTCTTTTTACTTGGTATCAAGATGTCACATCAAAGTAACTGAACAAAGAAAATTAGCTCATATAACCATCGACATAATTACTCTTCAGCTTGATTGTACTATCAAGTCGTAAGAGAAGATTCAAAACAGGAAAGATTTCAGTCCTTGAGCAGGTTCTTCAGTGTTTTTTTCCAGCGGCGGTAGGCCTCGGCATAGGTGTCGGCGTTTGAGGCGTCCGGCTCGATGGTGTCGAGCTGTTTGAGCCCGGCAAAGGCATCGGCGGGGGATTTGTAAATACCTGCGCCTAACCCTGCGCCGCGGGCAGCCCCCTGGGACCCGTCGGTATCGTACAGATAAACGGTTGTGTCGGTCACTGTCGCAAAGGCCGAGGCGAACAGGGGCGAGAGGAACATATTGGCCTTGCCGGCACGGACGGCGCTGATCCGGATGCCCATGTCCCGCATGATGTCCAGACCGTAGTTGAGAGCAAAGACAATCCCCTCCTGCGCTGCGCGAAGCAGATGGGCCTGTGTGTGGACGTTGAAGTTGAGGCCATGGACCGATGCGCCCAGATTGCGGTTTTCCAGGATGCGTTCGGAGCCGTTGCCGAACGGCAGGATCGAGAGGCCCTCGGCCCCGACGGGCACAGCGGCGGCCGCCTCGTTCATCTGCGGGTAATCTTCGCCCGGCGCGATGACATTGTGCTTGAGCCAGCTATTCAGGATGCCCGTGCCGTTGAGACACAGCAGCACACCATAACGAGGGGCTTCTTTGCTGTGGTTGACATGGAGAAACGTATTAACACGGGATTGGGAGTCGTAGTTGGGCTCATCTCCGATACCGTAGACCACGCCGGAGGTGCCTGCCGTGGCGGCAATCTCGCCGGGATTGAGCACGTTCAGGCTAAACGCATTATTGGGCTGATCGCCCGCGCGGTAGGCAATGGGCGTGCCGGCCTTGAGCCCCAGTTCCGCCGCGGCGGCCGAGGTTAATTCCCCCTGGTTATAGAAAGTGGGGAAGATTGGCGGCAGCACATCCAGCGGAATATCCAGGCTGTCAAGAATCATGTCGGAGACGCGGTGCTTCTTGAAGTCCCAGAAAATACCCTCGCTGAGTCCGGAGAAAGTCGTGGCAATCCGGTCGGTCATCTTCATGGCGATGTAGTCGCCGGGCAGCATGATCTTGTCGATCTTCCTGTAGATGTCGGGCTCGTTTTCCTTGACCCAGCCTAATTTGGCGGCCGTGAAGTTGCCCGGATGGTTCAGGAGGCGTTTGAGGCACTTGTCCGGCCCGATCTTCTCGGCAGCGCGGCGGCCGACCTCGACCGCCCGGCTGTCGCACCAGATAATCGACGGACGCAGGACGTTTTTGTTCTTATCGACACAGACCAGGCCATGCATCTGGTAGGTGATCCCGATGGCCTTGATCTGGGCCGGATCGATATTGGCTGTGGCTAGAATCTCGGCGGTGGCCGCCTTGACATTGGCCCACCAGTCCTCGGGATGCTGTTCGGCCCAGCCGGGCTGCGGGGCGAGAATCGGCATTTCCTTCTTCGGACAGGTCGCCGAGGCAACCACCGCCTGACTGTCCACATCCATCAATGTCGCCTTGACCGAGCTGGTTCCGGCATCAAATCCAAGCAAATACATGGCAATCCATCCTTTCCTGGCAAAATGTCGATTCGTCCCCGGCCAGTATCGCGATTTTCGCGGTTTTGTCAATTCTCAAGAACGGACAGATCGACCAATACACAGGATGCGGGTTGTCAAACGGCGGGCAATGTGGTAAGCTGGGTTTCGATCCGTTAATGCCATTCATAGGGGCTTTGTTTGAAAGGGTTGACCGTGAAGATTCGAATGCTTTCCCTGGCGCTGTGTATTCTCACTTCCTGGGCCGTTGCACAAGACAAGCCGGAGGCCAAAATCGGCGATCCCGCCGCCAAACTGGAAGGCCTGGAATGGATTAAAGGAGGGCCGGTGGAACTGAAGAAAGACAAGGTGTTTGTGGTGGAGTTCTGGGCGACCTGGTGCCCCCCCTGCAGGACGAGTATCCCGCACCTGACCGAGATCCAGAAGAAGTTCAGGGAAAACGATGTAACCGTGATCGGGATCAGTAACGAGACCGCCGACAAGGTCAAGCCCTTCGTCGAGGAAAAAGGGGACCAGATGGCTTATGTAGTCGCCATCGATCCCGAGAAGAAAACCACGCCCGGATATATGGAGGCGTACAAACAACGGGGTATTCCGACAGCGTTTATCGTCGACAAACAGGGAAACATCGTCTGGGTGGGCCACCCCATGGCCGATCTGGATGCCGTGCTGGCCCAGATCGTGGAAGGGACCTTCAATGCCCGGGAGTATGCCAGGAAGAAGGCCCTGGAACAGGAAAAGTATGAAAAGAGCTCAAAGGCGTTTAAGGAGTATTTCGAGGCGATCGGGCAGGACGATGGTGCCGAAAAGGCCGCCCAACTGGCTAAGCAACTAATCGTTAACGGTTCGGACCAGATGCTCAATGCGTTTGCCTGGCGGGTTTTGACGGAAGTGGACAAAGACAGGCAGGATCTGGCGACAGCTTTGAAAGCGGCGGCCAAGGCCAATAAACTCACCGAGAGCAAGAACGCAGCAATTCTGGATACGTTCGGACTGGCTCTGTTCAAGAACGGCAAGATCGCCCGTGCCATTAAGGTGCAAACTCAGGCTGTGGAACTGGCCAAAGACAATGAGCAGATGCACAAGGAATTATCCGACCGACTGGCTGAATTCAAGAAAGCCCGAAAAGCAAATACAGGGCAGAAGCAGGCTGGAAAGAAGGACGGGAAACCCCCAAAGGCCCGGGAGAATTGATCCGAAAGAAAAATTTTGCCCAATGAGGGGTTGCTTTTCACTCCGGCTTACGGTAAAAGTATCGTTCCGGGGCGGTTAGCTCAGTTGGCTAGAGCGCATGCTCGACATGCATGAGGCCACAGGTTCAAGTCCTGTACCGCCCAGTCTAAAAACCTTATCTATGAAAACTTGCCAATTGTACCGTTATTTCGTAGTCTTCCTTTTAAACCGGATATCAATATGTTTCGAGGAGCTGTGGGCAATGAAAAAAATCGTAATGACAATTCTGTGTTCCACAATATTTGTTGTTTCTGTTCAAGCGGCCAATCCGGTCTTTGACGGCTGGTATGCCGATCCCGAAGGCATCATTATCGGCGATGCATATTGGATCTTCCCCACGTATTCCGCTCCCTATGACAAACAGCTCCATTTGGACGCCTTCTCTTCGCCGGATTTGGCACACTGGACAAAGCATGAACGAATTTTGGACAATACGGTTGTATCCTGGATTCGTCGGGCTTTATGGGCGCCGGCCATCGTCCAAAAAGACGGTAAGTTCTATTTGTTCTTCGGGGCAAACGATGTGCACGAAGGCGAAATTGGCGGTATAGGGGTAGCCGTCGCGGATCGGCCCGATGGGCCTTATAAAGATCTCCTGGGCAAACCCTTGATCGGTAAGATTCATAATGGCGCCCAGCCGATCGACCAGTTTGTTTTTCTCGACAAAGACGGACAGTATTACATGATCTACGGCGGATGGTCCCATTGCAATATCGCCCGACTCCGAAATGATTTTACCGGCTTTCTTCCTTTTGACGATGATTCTATCTTCAAGGAAATTACCCCCAAAGGCTATGTTGAGGGTCCCGTTATGTTCCTTAAGGGCGGGAGATACTATTTCATGTGGTCCGAAGGCGGCTGGGGCGGCCCTCATTATTCGGTCGCGTATGCCATCGCCGATTCTCCTCTGGGTCCGTTCCAGCGCATCGGCAAGGTCCTCCAGCAGGATCCTCAGGTCGCGACCGGCGCAGGCCATCATTCGGTCATTCATGATCCGCAGGCCGATATCTGGTATGCCGTGTATCACCGACGCCCTCTCTCGGAAACCAATCCCAATCATCGTGTTACCTGTATTGACCGAATGTACTTTGATGAGAAAGGTTTTATCAAACCGATTCAAATTACACACGAAGGGGTGGAGAAACGAATCCTGCGTCAGAATTAGTCTATTCCCAATCCGTAAAACCCGGGCATGCCCTCTGGCGCCATCCGATTATATCTTGTCTTTTGCATGTGGATCAAGACTCTGGACACAGCGGCAAAAACCATGGAAGTTTGCGCAGATGCCTCCAAAGATAGAGAACAATCCCCAAAACAGCGGCATTCTCACGATGTCCCGAAACACCGGTTCGCACCGCGGCGCCAGGTAGACGCCCCAGGTGACCAGATAACAGCCCACGATAATGCAGGTGTGACCAAAAACGAGGATTGTTGTTCGCGTCCGAAACCAGCACATCAAAACCATGGTAATACCCAGAGACAGGGGAGCAATACATCCGCTAATTTCCCTTCCGGTCAACAAGACCACCCCGTATAGAACAAGAGCAATACCCAATAGAAGCAAAATGGCACGAAAGACTTTCATTGTGACTCCCTATCCTAATTTCAGAATACCTATTGAATCGCCTGCCTCTTATTTTGGACTGAATACCAGCGATACTGCTCAATTCAAAGAAGGTTATACAGGTAGATATTATATATTTTTAAGTCTAATCCGTAATTCTTTCTACTTCGATGCAGGTCAGCCAATGAGAAACCAGTTCGTACAAATCCTTAAAATCCACCGTACCGGAAGCATTCTGGCCTGCATTGTGACACCTAGTCTTTCCCCGGAGTTTGCGGGAGCGCTGTGTCATGTGTCGTATGCCGGTAGTGATCGGCGAACAGGGCGAATTCGGTCAAATTTACTTGCCCGTTGTGGTCGTAATCGGCATCATCGATATCTTCGGTATCCATCCAGTACTCCGTAAACACCGCCAGATCGTTACAGTCTACAAGCCCACTGCGATCGAAATCTCCATAAGACCCGAAGAACCAGTGTGGAGGATCGCCCTCCCTGCCATCCGCTCCGGCCCCGTACTGCACCAGGACCGGAACATCAGCGGCATCGTCAAGAGTATAGGAATACGGGGGAATAAAGATCCCGGCATAGCGGTTTTCCGCCCAGGCGGGCTCGGCACATGCAAAGAATACATTGCCGTCGTTCCAGCCGATTTCCCCATCGGCGCCTTTCCCCTCATAATAATTCTTCCACGGATTGGAAACACGGTTGAAATAGTTGTTCTCTACGCGGATATGGGCTTCGACCCCCACACCAATACAGTAGCCTCCGGGTAACAGATCGTCGCCGTAACAGTTGTTGTAAAGATGGACCTGCCCGAAACGCACACGGGGCATCCTTTCTTTACACCCGGAAGACCACCCGTTGTGATGCATCGTCACCCGCAGCTTTCCACGGTCATCGGTTTGTTTGTCGCTGCTGCCGATCAGGTTGACAAAATTGTGCCCTGTATCCCGGGTATAATAGAATTTGCACCACGATACCGTTATCAGGTCGGATTCATTGGAAATGTCCAGGCATCCGTCCTGACAATCATAGAACGTACACCTGGTAATAAAGACATTGCTGATTTCCTGCTTCAGGCTGATGCCGTCCCCTTCCCCGTCATCATTGGGATTGGTTATATTCAATCGCTCAATAAGGATGTTCGAATCGCGGTTTCGAAAGCCGAGATTCCCGATGAGAGTCGCATTTGAATCCTCCCCTCGAAGCGTCTTATTGGAGCAAATCGTAATGCTGTTGCCGATCTCGATCGTACCGGATATCCGGATGATATAAGGAGTATTCGGCGTTTCGGCATATCGTTCCAGATCGGTTACATTGTCAACCGTCACGAGCGTTCCGCCGGCGCCGCCCGTTGTGCCGCCGCCCATGGTGGCAAAACCATCAACCGCACAGAGCGCCGGCGCACACAATACGACAATGCACCCGGTGAATACAACCCTACGTTTCATCACGATCTCCCGGCAAAAGGCGATTATTCTATTCCATCGGGACAGACTCTATAGTATCAAAAGATGGCTCCTTTGTCACTGGCTGCGTAGGAAATCTATAGGATTATCTCCAGTGACCTCTGCGTTCCTCTTTCCCCGGTATGAGAAAAATCGGTCACATTCAGGAGGATATACGACCTTACGCGGACGGTCGGCCCGACATGGCATCGGATTGGCAGATAAAAATGTTGTATTTTACCGGCACAGCAACATTTTATTTCTTATATTTTATACAAGCAAATGAAAAGATTTGCAAGTATGGGGGAAATATGTATCGTCAAGCTACTCAAAAAGCAAAACGCGGTCTTGCTTTGATACTCTCGTTGGTATTTCTGGCGATTTTCAGTACTCTGGCAGTCGGCATGGCCACTTTGTCGTCACGAAGCGTCCAGGTCGCCAACAATCAGGCGACAGCCGCCCGTGCCCGTGCCTGTGCCGAATCCGGCATTGACTTCATGAAATACTGGATGAGTCGGGTACATTTATCGGGATTGATCGCTCCCACGCAGCGTTTTACGACTCTGGTAAGCCAGGTCCAGGCCGATCTTCTGGCCAACGGCCTCAATGATGTGATCGTCACTTCTCGGCTCTGGATCGGCTATAACGGAACGGGGGGAATTTCTTTAAATCCCGCACGACAGGAATCCTTTTACGGCTTTGTGTGCCCCATCGATACCGATACGGTTCGAATTGAGATGACCGGCCGGTGCGGCGCTATCGATCGAACGGTCGCTATAAACTACACGTTTGGCGTACGGCAGGATTCGGTTTTTGATTTCGGCGTCGCCAGCCGTGGACCTTTATGTCTATCGGGAAATATTGACCTGACAGGGTATAATGTGGCCGTGGAAGCCGATGTGTATCTGGAAAGCCTCGGCTATGATACGGCTCTGTCGATTATCGGCAATTCCCAGATTGCCGGCAATGTAAGTATCGTCAATCCTGCTGCCGAGGTGATTTTGCAGGGCGGGCAGGCTTCGATTGGGGGCGAAACAGGACAGGATGCCATTGATAACCATGTCGAATTGGGAGTGCCTGCCACGCAGTTCCCCGAGCCTAATCCCACGTATTTCGAAAAGTGGGTCGAAAACGACCTGGGATACGATGCGGATCTAGCCGCCGACGGCATTTATCAAAACATCCGTATTCCTGCGGGGATGAATCCCACCTTCTCCGGCGATGTGACGCTTCAGGGCGTGATCTATGTGGAGCAACCCAATGTCGTTACGTTTACCGGAAATTGTGATATCACCGGGATCATTGTCGGCGAAGGGGATGAAACCGATGAAAGCCAGACCAATCAGCTCGTTTTTCAGGGGAATGTATCCAGTTCTTCCGTAGAAACTTTACCCATGGATGACGAGCATTATATATACCATGACTGGACGACAGGAACGGATTATCATCTTCAGACGGAAACAGGCACCTTTGTTATGGCGCCCGGTTTCGGCGTGGCCTTTGGGGGCAGCTTTGACACGCTCAACGGCGCTATTGCCGGAAATGGGATTACTTTCTTCGGTAACGCCGGCGGGGTCATCGGAGGATCGGTCATCAACTATTCCGACACTCCTATGACACTCAGCGGGAATGCCGACTTAATCTTCAACCGTTCTGGCATTGAGGAGTTGCCTGCCGGATTTTTCTCGGAAATCGTGATGCACTATGATGCCGAATCGTACAGTGAAATCCTGTAGCACCAAATAAACGTTATGTAAACTTATCAAGAAATGATCCATATGATTTAAAACAAAACCTCTCCCTGCCAAGGAGAGGATATCCTGCTCCCTTCTTCCCTCTATGTGCATAAACCCTTATTGAGGCTGGTCGAAATAACGACCAGTCTCACTTATATTTGAGATTTTATGTGGATAGCCTTTGAAAGCGGTTCACATAACGTAATCGATCTCTCCTGCCAAACACACTTTAGCCGTTTGTGTATTTCCCTTCTTAAAATTGATTAGGGAATCTACTTATATAACGAAGTAAAAATACCTAAATATGATATTTTTTTCAAGTCTTTCTCTCTTTTTCCCGATATCTTGATTGATTCTAAGGGTTTCTATGACTGGTTGGGTACCACGGCAAATTTGCTGATCGAAAACAGCATCCCCCATACTGCCAAATGTCCCACCAGTCTTTTTCTTTCCCTGAAAACAAAAGACGAAAACGACAAAAAAGCGACCGGGCCGGTTAGGGAAAATACCTAAAAAGCGACCGGGGAAATACCTACCCGCCGGCCGCTTCGGAGGGGAGAAAATGTTTGTATACCTCCCACGGCATGAAAAAATCCGCCCGCTTTCAATTCTCCCCTTCGTGTTTCTCCCCTTCAACGGGGCATTCCCGTCCCTGTACTCATAGTCCCGCTCGGCGGGCGGATAGTAAAACATACCCCATATCGGAGGAAATGCAAGATACTTTAATAGTGGAGGGGGATACTCTCCACGAATTTCCGGCGGGAAAACGAATATGCGGACATGCACCCTGCCCGTCCCTTGGACTTCCTGGACTCCCTATGAAATCGTGTGGGTAAAACAGATTCATGGTAAAGTTCTGATCGATGCCGACGAACCATCGACACAATAATAGAGTACATATCGAAGTGTCGGTTTTCCGACGGAAACAGGCGTAAATTGAGCGGGGAAGAACGGAGGTATCGTTATGGCTTCGATTATCATTATGGTAGGCAGGCAGGAGTGGGATTTTTGGCCGTTAGGGCGACGAACTACGATTATTGGACGAGATGAGGCCCTCCTTGTGCAGATTCTCGATGATCTGGTCTCGCGAAAACATCTGAAGATTCGTTATAATGAGGATACGAATACCTATTACGCCAGCGAAATGCACAGCCGTAACGGTGTTTTTATCAACAACGAGAAAATCGCGGGGGAACATATGCTGACCGATGGAGATGTGATCTCAATCGGCGGAACGGCCCTGCTGTTTGCGAAAGAGGATTTCGACAATCGAGAGAGCGCCCTGGCCCATTATAAAAAGGCGGGGGAACGGATCCGCATGACGTTGTATCAGCCCAATTCGCCCCCGTAAAACCAGGATAGGTACGGACAATTCGTTTCCTGATTTCCAATGTTTTTGTAATATTGACAAACATGGTGCGTCTATCAGGGGAACCAATGTTGATATTGCAGGGAGGAATCGAATATGAAGGTTGTTTCGGAATGTATCGTAGGTATTCTGATCATATTAGCGGGCTGCGGTTCCGATCCGCCCGTCGTATCACATGGTACCGAATTGATCTCTGTGGATTTATCGCTGGAACGACAAGTGGGGATTGCCCTGGACGAAGTGCATCGAGAGATTGGGAAATGGATTATAAACAGCGATAACACGAAAAGCGATCCTACCTACAAAGCCGGGTCGCGTACCTGGTCGAACGGTCCGGATAAGAATACGAAAGTCGATTGTTTTCGCAGTTATATGGAATTTCATACCGACAAAGATATCCCGGTTCGCATCGAAACGGTTTTCATCCGCAATCAGTCCTTCCTTGTTCTGTTGAACTGTGACGATGCGGAAGAAACCATACGGCTGCATAACGTGGTTATGGAAAAGATTCGGGCTCAATCGAAGCGAAAAACCTAAAGAAATCCACGCAATTACAAAACCGTCATTTGAATGCAGCAAGGTATTCGGGGTCGCCTTTTCCGGTCCGAGGGATTCGGAAGACCTGGCCGCCCAGGTCGCGGGGATCGGAGGTGTCTGTTTTTGCACTGGTGACATACAGGTCGGTCAAGTCGGGACCACCGAATGTGAGACTGGAGATATTGGCGGCGGGCATTCGAATCTCTCGCTCGATCTTTCCCGCCGGGTCCAGACGCAATACCTTGCCGCCGCGATAGCATGCCACCCATAGATACCCTTCGGCATCCATGGTGATCCCGTCGGGACTGCCGTCTTCGGGGCTGCCTTCATAGAACAATTGTGGATTGGCGATCTGACCTGAATCGCGATCATAGTCATATCGCGTAATGGTTCGCGGACGGGAATCCGTATGATAGAAAACTCTATCGTCCAACGAGAAGGCCATCCCATTGGAGGTTCGCAGGTCATGCAGGACGGCAAGAGGATCTTTGCCCTGTTCCAGCCGCCAGAGTATTCCCTCCGTGCGGCGGTCGGTGAGGGTTCCGGCAAAGATCCGCCCGTCAGGATCGGTGATAATATCGTTGAATCTCTCATC
>JAFGGE010000262.1 GCA_016930745.1 Sedimentisphaerales bacterium | reverse complement strand
TTTCGGGGCCCATCGTAAAGACCTCCGGGCATACATCCACACACTGACCGCAGGAAATGCAATCATCCGTTACTATCGCCCGCATCGAATACTCCCTTCGCTGTAGATCACCAGAGTATTTTTATTTCCCGTTACGACAAGAATACCCGCTTCCATCCGTCGGCAGCGATAGGGAAATTCCTGATGGGACGGCTGAATTTCCTTAGAGGTCCGTTTCTGTCAGGCCTTCCTGTATGGCGTATTTGGTCAGCTCGGCAATGTTATCGATTTCCACTTTTTGAATAATATTGCGGCGATGCGCCTCTACCGTCTTGGGGCTGATATGCAGTTTCAGGCCGATCTGTTTGGTGGTGTTGCCCTCGGCGATAAGCTGCAATACCTCTCTTTCCCGCTGGCTCAGCGTCTGAAACGCCGTCTTCTCCTCCTTGGAGCCGTTGGCATAATCGTCAATCAGCATATGGCTGATGGAGGGGCTGATAAAGGTCTTGCCGGTAGCAACAGTCCGGATGGCGCCGGTCAACTCCTCCAGAGGGCAATCCTTCAACAGATATCCTTTGGCCCCGGCCCGGAACATCTCCCGTACATAGCGGCTGCTGGAATGCATGGACAGGCCGATGATCCTGGTGTCCGGAAAATCTCTCCTAATCTGGCGTGTTGCTTCGATCCCGTTCAGATCCGGCATGGAGATATCCATTACCACGATGTCCGGAGACAATTCCCTCACTTTTTGTACAGTTTCATGGCCGTTGGCGGCCTCGCCGATTACCTCGAATCCTTCTTCGCTTTCAAAAGACCGTTTGAGGCCCTGACGCAGGATGGCGTGGTCGTCGGCCAGAAGTATTTTGATTGTCATTGGTTTTTTCCTCCGTTGGCATCGGTTAGCGATATTGGCGTGATCAAGGTTATCGTAGTTCCATTTCCATCGCTGGACTGCATCTGAAACCGGCCGCCGAGATGGCGCAGCCGTTCCCGGATGCTTAACAGTCCAAATCCCTGCGGTTTAGACCCTCGCCAGTACAGGTCCGCCATATCAAAGCCTCTGCCGTCGTCCTGCACAGTTATCTTAAAATGGTCTTCGACGTGTTCCAGCGAGATTTCCACATGCCGGGCTTGGGCATGCTTGACGATATTGATCAACAATTCCCGAACAGATCGATACAGTAAAGTCCGAATCGGCACCTCCAATAGCGCCGGCTGCCCGTTCCTATTCCACGAGCATTGGATCCCTTTATCCTTAAACAACCGTTCGGCCAGGTCTTCCAGGGCGGCCTCCAGACCTAAATCATAGAGGGCCGAAGGGCTCAGGTCAAAACTCAGGGTGCGCGTTTCCCGAATGGCCTGATCCAGATACGCCCGGACTTCATCCAGGACAGTGCCGGCCTCTCCTTCCTGGGTGCGACGAAGCATTTCCAGCTCCCGAGCGGCAAAGGCCAATATTTGCCCTACCGAATCGTGAAGATCGACGGCGATGGCGCGTCGTTCCCGTTCCTCCATTACGGACAATTCGGCCGTGAGAGAACGCAGGGCCTTCTGGTTGGCCCGCAGTTTCTCTTCCGCCTGCCTGCGGACGGTGATATCGCTAGCCACTCCGCACATCAGAAAGAGCTGGCCCTGTTCATTGCGAATGGGAAAACCGCGGTCGCGGACCCATCGGACGTTTCCATCCGGTCGAACAATCCGATACTCGAAATCCCAGAGTCCCTGAGCGTGTCTTTGCAGTCCAAGGTTCATCCTGTCCCGATCTTTCGGATGTACCCCTTCGAGGAAGGAGCGGGGGTTTTCATAGAGGCTTTCTCTGCTGCGTCCCCAGATTTTCTCATACGCCGGGCTGACATAGATCATCTTTCCGATCCCCGGCGTGCTCATCCAGAACACATCCTCAATCGACTCGGCAAGCAGCCGGAATCGTTGTTCGCTTTCGGCCAGCGCTATCCTCGAGGTCGTCGCCTCGGTCACATCCTCCAGGGCAAACACCAGAAATTCCACCTCGCCGGCCTCGCTCTGAATTGGGACCAGCGACCAGTCCCAATACGTTGTGCCCCACTCGGGGTGGTCGGGAAAAGAAAACGGCCTGGCGATCGCCTGATAGGCCGTTTTCGTACGGATGACCTCTTCGAAAATATGCTGGTTTTCCTCGTGGGGATAGAATGCAAAATGATTGTGCCCGGCAAATTCGTTGATATCCCGTTCGCAGGCCTCCGCATACGCCTTATTGACGCGAATGAAGTTAAAATTTCGATCCAGGATCACCAACGGCGTCAGGGAGTGGGCGAAAAAGGCATCCAGCGTCCTAGACCGTTCCCGAAGCTGCTCTTCGGCCAGGGTGCGGATCTGGGCCTCGTTTTGAAGGGCGGCTACGGTCTGAGCCAGTTCCATGGTTCTTTTTTCGACCTGCTTTTCCATGTTGGCGTGCGATTCCTGCAGGGCCTTCTGTGCCTGTTTCTCCACCGTGATATCCCGTCCGTATAGGTTGACGTATCCGCTTTCGGCGACCGGCACCATCGCCAGAGAGATCGTGCGGCCTTCCAGCTCGACCTCCATCGCAACCGTCTGCCGGGAATGCAGGGCCTTTTTACACAGGGTGCGCCATTGGGCCGGGGCCTTCTGATAAACAGTCAGATCCCATTTTTTCAGCAGGACCAGGCCGGGAGGATTGCTGTGCATAATAACGCCGTCGGATGATACACGAAGTATCGGATACGGATTTTCGGAAGGGAATAACGCCAGATTTTTTATTTCTTCTTCGGCCTTCTTACGATCGGTGATATCCTGTGTGATGCCGAATCCGCCGATCAGGGAGCCGTCCTTGTCGAATTCAAGATAGGCCTTCTCCCGCACCCACTTGACCTGACCGTCCACCAGAAGCCTGTGTTCGATATCGTAGGGTTCTCCGGTCAGGGCCGCCTTCCAACGGGTATCCACGTAGTCGCGGTCTTCCGGATGCACCCTCGACAGAAACGTCTCATACGTCATCGGCTTGTCTTTCGGGATTCCGAAGATTCGATGATTTTCATCGGACCAGGTCAAAACATTCTTTCTGGTATCCAGACGCCAGCTTCCGATATTGCCCACCTCCTGGGCACGGGCAAGGTCCTCTCCTCTTTGGTGCAATGCCTCCTCGGTCAGCTTTCGTCTGGTTATATCAAGACAGATACCGGACATACGCAATGGCCGGCCGTCCTTGTCGTAGATCGTATTGCCCAGGGCGCGAATCCACCGCAC
>JAFGGE010000261.1 GCA_016930745.1 Sedimentisphaerales bacterium | reverse complement strand
TGGCCGATGAGCCGACAGGAAATCTTGACTCGGAGACCGGACATGGTATTCTAGAGGCTCTGGAGGAGTTGAACCGGGATGGACAGACCATCGTAATGGTCACCCATGACGAACGGATCGCCGCCCGAGCCCATCGTGTAGTACGGCTGGCGGATGGGATTATCGCCGAACACGGATGAGGCCGAAGCCGGGCGGACGATCGCGGAGATGGTATTGCGCAGTGGAGAACGAGAATGGGTTTACAAATCTGGTTGCATGATCGGCTCGTGGATGAGCAGGAAGCCAGGATCTCCGTATTTGATCATGGTTTGCTGTATGGCGACGGGGTTTTCGAAGGCATCCGCGTCTACAGCGGAAAGATATTCGAGTTTCAGGCTCATCTGGAGCGTCTTTTTGAATCGGCCCGCGCCATCCGCCTTTCCATGCCGATGGATCGTAACGGCATCAGCGAAGCGACGCGCAAGACGGTCCAGGCCAATGGGATTGTCGACGGATATATCCGACTGGTGGTCACCCGCGGGGCGGGCGATCTGGGTTTGAATCCGTTTTGTTGCAAAAATGCCGGGCTTTTTATCATTGCCTCCGACATCCAGCTCTATCCGAACGAGTTCTATGAAAAGGGCCTCAAGATCATCAGCGCGACCACCCAGAGAAACCATCCTTTGGCTCTGCCTCCTCAGATTAAAAGTCTGAACTATCTGAACAATATTATGGCCAAGATCGAGGCGATCGACGCCGGCGTCATCGAAGCGATCATGTACAATCACCTTGGCTATGTCGCCGAGGCCACAGGCGATAATGTCTTCATCATTCAAAAGGGCACGATCTACACGCCCCCGGTCCAGGCCGGCTCGCTTGATGGAATCACGCGGGCGGTGGTCATTCGTCTGGCCCGGGAAGAAGGGATGGAGGTTGTCGAACGCAACCTGGTCCGATTCGATCTGTATACCTGTGACGAATTCTTCCTGACCGGCACCGCCGCCGAAGTGATCGGGGTGGTCGGGATCGATGGACGAATCGTGGGCGACGGCAATCCCGGTCCTATTACAAGGCGGCTCCGTGAAAAATTCTTTGCCTATGCCCACTCCTGATCCGCCGTCGACAAGGAAGAAACCGCAAGGCCGATCCCTGGCGGATTGTATTGCGCCGGTTTCGACCGAGTTGGGAAAGGTTCGTGATTTTATCGCCTCACAACTGGACACTCCATATGAGGAAATGAATCGCGTATTGGCGCATATTCTCCAGGGGCGAGGCAAGATGCTTCGTCCCGCCCTGGTGTTGCTGTCGGGCCGGGCGGTCGGGGAACTTACCGACCTGCACATCGAGCTGGCGGCCATCATCGAGATGATCCATACGGCCTCTCTGCTGCATGACGATGTGATCGACGAGGCGGCCACGCGCCGCGGAAAGCCGACGACCAATGTTCTTCATGGAAACGAAGCTGCCGTGCTCATGGGCGATTTTTTGTTAAGCCGGGTGTTTGGCGTCGGGATTCGCTGTAAGGATCTGGAGATTCTCCGCGTCCTGAGCGAAGCCGCTTGCCGGCTTTGTCAGGGGGAACTGCTGCAGAATATCCATCGCGATTCCGGTTGTGTTTCCCGGGAGATTTACTTCGAAATCGTTCGGGGCAAGACCGCCGCTTTATTTTCCGCCGCGTGCCGGCTGGGAGCATTGGCCGCCGGCGGACAAGAGGCGGTGGTCGAAGCGATGGCCGAATATGGATTGCATCTGGGAATCGCATTTCAGATTACCGACGAT
Source organism: Sedimentisphaerales bacterium (assembly GCA_016930745.1). Lineage (GTDB taxonomy): Bacteria > Planctomycetota > Phycisphaerae > Sedimentisphaerales > Anaerohalosphaeraceae > JAFGGE01. The sequence continues at coordinate 19,238 of JAFGGE010000261.1, read as the reverse complement.
CTGCTGGATCTGTTGGGATCGGAAAACGTCGCCGGAAAGACGCTGGGGGCCGACCTGGCGCAGCATAAAGTTACGCTGCCCATGATTCACCTGTTTGAAGGTTTGTCTCCGGAAGAGGCCGATTCCGTCCGGTCCGAGCTCTTCGATGCCGAACAGCGGAACCGCCTTCTTATGCGGCTGAAACAAAACGGTTCGATTGCGTATGCGCAGGAACAGGCAAGAACCTGTTGCGATTTGGCGGTCGATGCCCTGCGATGCCTTCCTTCGGACGCTCTTGGTCAGCCGCTTCGCCATATCGCTTCCGCTCTTGTGATGCGACATCGATAGGCATGCCGGCATGAACGAGTACGCCTTCGGCGTTTTTCCGGGATAGCGGCGCGCATAAAAAAAGCCGGTGTTTGAAACCGGCTTTATTCCAAGCGAAAGACACCCTTCTTAGAACTTCATCGTATAGGACAATCCTGTCCAGAATTCATCATTCTCATTGACAGAATCATCCATCGAGGTCTGGTAATAGATGGCCGGCGTGATCTTGGCGCCGGTAAAGGGGCACTGGAACGAAGTGGATAAGCCCCAAACAATCGCCGCCCAATCGTGATCGACGGCTTGACTATACGTGCCGTCATTGAAGACCGCATTCATGCTGAAAATCATCGGCAGTTCATACGCGTTGAAGTTATAGTCCAATCCGGGCATGTGGACAAACCCTTCGGCGCCGGTGGTGAGCCATCCCGTAGTCGGTCCCGGACGGCCGGACCAGCTATACGCGAGCGTATAATGGGGAACCCAACCATTGCCTAATACCATAGGCCATGCGAACGAAGCCGCAAGATCCTGATAATCAAAATCGGAGGAAGAGGTCGTGTAGTAATCCGCATAGGTATACGTTACGGCATAGTCCGTTTGCCATGCATCGCCTTCATTAATGCGGTTGACGTACGTGAGGCTGTATTCCAGCTTTTCCGTGGGATTCAGCGTTTCGGCCCCGTTTGTCGGACCGCCAAGCCATGTCCCCCAGATCTTGGCGCTAAAGCCGCTGCCCCACAGATCAAAATCGACGCTGGGCTGGAAGGCGGCCTTGTTGTCGCCAAGGTCCAGGCCTCGCCATATATATTTGCTGACCCATGTGAGATCCACGGTAACGCCCATTTCGTCCGTCGTGGCCGTCTGCTGCGCCGTCGCCATGCCTGCAAGCATGACAAACAACATTCCAACCAATACTCCCTTCTTCATTTCGATCTCCTTTCGAATGTCCAATGTATTTTGTCCTGTCTGTTTTCGATTGTTAAAAACAGAACTCTTTCTGCCTTTTCCACACTATTTTTGCCCACCGGGTTTTATAAAATAACCGCACACCCAGCGCGAACCATTTGGGTTGCATTGTATTGAAAGGCTTGTGGAAATCAATATGAAATTCAAAAATATTTTTGAATCCCTGAAAGCAGAGCATGTGCACATTAAATGATAAAAAATCTTTTAAAAAACGGGACGAAGAAAGCGATTCGACGGGAGAACAAATCCGCCGCGACTACATGCCTCTAAGGGAATTCTGGAGTTCCTGCTTGGCCTGTCCGACCAGATAAAAACTCCCTGTGATGCACACCAGATCTTCCCGGCTGATCGCGCTGCGGGCGATTCGGACGGCTTCCCGCAGGGTCATCGCCGTCTGGCACATTTTCCCGCAGATCTCGGTATACATTTCCGCCAGATCGTGCGGGAACACCGCTTTGGGCGAATTGCTTCGGGTAAAAATCACTTTATCAGCGCCGAATTGAAGCTGCTGCAGCATCCCCCGAACATCTTTGTCGCTGTTGCAGCCGAAAATCACGACCATCGAATCATAAGGCACATGCTGGCCGATCGCCTGAATCAGGGCCCGAATACTGGCGGCATTATGGGCGGCATCCACAATGATCCTGGGATCGGCGCTGATGACCTCCATGCGGCCGATCATTTTAACTTTACTAAGGCCGTCGACGGCTTTCCTGTCGTCGATCGTGTACCCAATCGTTTTCAGCTTGTCCAGCATGGCCAGAGCGAGCCCGCAGTTAATCGCCTGATGCTCTCCAGGCAGCGGCACGCGGAGATGCTCGAACCGGCTGGTCGGCGTCGTGACGCAAATCCGCGTATGCGGACCTTCTTCCCGCGAGGATTCGAAGCGATAGGAAAAATCGATATCGCGTCCTGTGACCGTTAAAGGCGCTTTCATCCGCGTGGCGTGACGACGCAGGGCGCGCATGGCTGTGGCTTCCTGCTGTACGGTGATGACCGGAACGCCCTCCTTCATAACGCCGGCTTTTTCGCTGGCGATGCTGCTCAGATCGTTACCCAAAAGATTCTGATGGTCGATGCTGATACTGGTAATGCCCACCACCGACGGCTGGACCACGTTCGTGCTGTCGAGCCGGCCGCCCAATCCGGTCTCGATGACCGCCAGATCGACTTGCTTGTCCACAAAGTGCAAAAACGCCAGCGCGGTAAAAATCTCAAAAAAAGTGGGAGAATCGTTCCTGGCGTTCATGTGCTCCACGGTTTTATGCACTCGATTGATCAGCCCCAGCAGTTCCCGGTCGCTGATCAGGATCGAATTGACGGCGATTCGTTCATGAATTGAGGTTACATGCGGGGAGGTATACAATCCGACCGAGTAGCCGTTCTCTTCCAGCATACGCGCCAGCATCGTTGCCGTGGAGCCCTTCCCTTTCGTGCCCGCGATATGTACGGTCTGGATTTTTTTATGCGGATTGCCCAGACCCTTCAGCAGCCGCTCCATCCGACTCAGATCAAACGTGTCCGCATTATAGCGCAGACGCTGTTGTTTCTCGTAGTCGGTCTTCGTAAACAGATACTTCAGGGCCTGATCGCACGTACGGAAGGCGGCCTTCTGTTTGACTTCTGCGACTGATGAGCGTTTCGTTCTTTTTTTTGTGGTGGTCTTTGTTCGCTTTTTAGTTGTCGCCATACAAAAGCCACAATAGCAAAACGGATTCCACAAGTCAAGATGGTTCCGATAATTCAGCCCTTTTTATCCTCTTAGACAGGCGGATTATCTAATTGTAAGGCCTTTATTTATAATTACTTAAGAAGATTTATGTGGATTCGAAGAAACATGGATAAAACACGGTTGTATTCAAAATTCTTATGGTTTTATTAGAAATAAAAAACCGAGATCCATGCGGGTCTCGGCCCTATAGAACTGCTCTGTTATTACCGTACTTTTCTATGGCCTGGTTTTAGTTGCAAAATAAACAAAATTCTGCATTAAAAACCATAAACCATCTTCAATTGGTCCTCTGTAGGCATCGTATTGTAGATTTCTCCGCGAGGTCCAATGTAATTGGGGCCGCTCCTGGTGAGCTGGACGGGAATGCGGGAATTGTTGCTATTGGTGATCCAGACGGTGACGATGTTTTGTTCCGTTCGTACTGCCTCAATGTCCTGACGGGTCTTCTTCTTATCGGACTCATTGCCGATAATGTAGCCTGTGCCTGCGCCCACGCCGGCTCCGATGAGGGTCGCCTCCGTATCGCCGCCGGCAAGAGCCCCGATCCCTGCACCGGCCGCTGCCCCCAATAGAGCGGTATTTTGCGCATCCGTCTCGCAGCCGATCGCTGCCAGCATTGCCAGGCTGACGGCCAGGATTAAACTCCATGTTACAAATTGTCTTGCCATGGTGAACTCCTTTCTCTGTACTACACACAAAAAGCCAGATAATATATCGAACAATGAGTGCTTCGTGTGCACTCCAAAGAGAAAAACTTGTCAAAATTATATTCACCATATATGTTGACGTCCGGTCTGAAAACAATATTTCATAATCAGGGAGAGAAACAATGACCTGTAAACTAATCATAAACGGGGCGGCCGGGCGAATGGGACGGCGAATTCTGGCTTTGGCGTCCGAAAGCGGCGATTTCAAGATTGTCGGGGCGATTGATCGTGCCGACCATCCGGAGGCCGGTACAGATGCGGGTCTTTTAGCGGGGATTAACCCGCTGGGGGTGCCTCTGGGGGCGGTCATGCCTTCCGGGGGGGAGGTCATGATCGATTTTTCACTGCCGGACGGCGCCGAGAAGGTTATTACGATGTGTCTGGAAAAGAAAATCGCCCTGGTTATGGGGACAACCGGTCTGGAAAAAACCCAACAGGACGCTCTGGCCAGGGCCGCCGAACAGATCGCAGTCCTCTACGGCAGTAATATGAGTATTGGAATGAATGTTCTTTTTTCCCTGGTAGGAAGAGTGGCGCAAATGCTTGGTCCACAATATGATATAGAAATTACGGAAGCCCACCATCGCTTCAAAAAGGATTCTCCCAGCGGTTCGGCATTAACGCTGGCCGAGCGAATCTGTACAGAAATCGGACTGGATTTTCCCGATTGTCTGGTCCATGGCCGTCAGGGAAGGGAGGCCGTGCGAGAACAAGGCACCATCGGCATGCATGCGATCCGGGCAGGGGATATTACGGGGCAGCATGCGGTGATTTTTGGGACGCTTGGGGAAACGCTGACCCTGTCTCACACAGCCCATAATCGCGATAATTTCGTCCGTGGGGCCCTTCGGGCGGCTCTTTGGCTTAAAGGCAAGGGTCCGGGAAGGTATACCATGGCCCAGGTGTTGGGGATCGGGTGAAAGAGGTACAAAAACGGTCTTGGCGGATATCCTGCCGGGAAAGGGGAAAACTCGGCGAATTCCCATTGACGAGAAGCGCCTTTTTTGTTACATAAAAGGATTCTGTAACGACGGAGATTGTCTAGGCTTACTAAGCCGGCTCGGCAGTAGGCAAAAAACCGGTCCTTATGTGATATATGTCGCTGGATGAATTACGAAAAAAGATTGACAATATTGACGCTCGATTGGTGGAGCTGATCAACGAGCGTGCGCGGATTGTGGTGGAGGTCGGCAAGCTCAAGACCAACAGCAGCGCCCCGATCTATGCCCCGGATCGTGAAAAAGCCGTGCTCGATAAAGTCGTAAAAGTCAACAAAGGACCGCTGCCGGATGCTACTCTGGTGGCGATCTGGCGGGAACTCATGAGCGGCTCTTTCTTTCTGGAGCGTCCTTTGCGGATCGTGTATCTCGGCCCGCAGGGCAGTTTCAGCCATACGGCAGCGATGCTCAAGTTCGGCCAGAGCGTCGAGTATGAGGCGGTGACCGATATCCGCGCCATTTTTGACGAGGTCAGCAAGGGGCACTGTGATTTTGGTCTTGTGCCGGTGGAAAATTCGGCCGGCGGGGGTGTGCGCGAGACGCTGGACGGCTTTATCGAGTCGGATGTGTTGATCTGTGCCGAGGTGCACATGGCGATCCATCACAATCTGTTGGCCAACTGCCCGCTGGAAAAGATTGAAAAGATTTATTCCCAGCCGGAAGTATTTGCCCAGTGCCGCAACTGGCTCAGCAGCATGTTTAAAGAGGCCAAGACGATTCCCGTGGCTTCGACCGCCAAAGCGGCCCGGATGGCCTGTGAGGAAGAAAGTTCGGCGGCAATCGCCTCCGTAGTGGCCGCGGAGATTTATGGACTGAAAATACTCTGTCCGGACATTGAGGATATCGCTAATAACATCACCCGATTTCTGGTCGTCGCCAAGGAAGACGCCAAGCCGACCGGGGATGACAAGACGATCGTGTTGTTCAGCACGGCGCATAAAACCGGCGCCCTGGTGGATGTCCTGAACATTTTCAAGGTATATAATCTGAATATGACCAATATCGGATCGCGACCCAATAAGAAACGGGAGTGGGAATATTTTTTCTTTGTCGATTTTCTGGGACACCGTAAGGATGCGAATGTGGCCCCGGCCCTGGAAGAGGCGAGGAAGCACTGTCTGCAGCTTTCGGTTCTGGGCAGTTTTCCACGAAGCAATTCGGTGTTGTAATTTAAGCGTCGTCCTTGTAAGGCAAGTATGAACTGAAAACGGAATGGGAGCGATCCAATGGGAAAGCCGTTTATCGCGGGCAACTGGAAGATGAATACCAACTATCGCAGCGCCCTGGGTCTGGCAACCGGACTGGTGGAGCAGCTCAAGGGAGTGGATACAGTCGATTCGGCGGTATGCGTTCCGTTTGTCTATTTGCAGGCGATCTCCTCGATCCTGAGTTCCAGCAATATCGCCCTGGGGGCCCAGAATGTCTTCTATGAAGGCAACGGGGCTTTTACCGGCGAGATCAGTTGCGAGATGCTTAAAGACGTGGGATGTACGTATGTAATCATCGGGCATTCGGAACGAAGACATGTGATCGGCGAAACAGACGCCGTAATCAATAAAAAGGTGCGGGCGGCGATTACCGGCGGCCTTTTGCCGATTTTCTGCGTGGGAGAGCTTCTGGAAGAACGCGAGGCGGGAAAGACGGAGGCGGTTGTTTCCTCGCAGGTTCGCAAGGGTTTGCAGGGAATTGACGCCGAACGGGTGCAGGCGGTTACCATTGCGTATGAACCTGTATGGGCCATCGGGACGGGTAAAACCGCCACCGCCGAACAGGCGCAGGAGGTCCATGCGATGATTCGCGGTCTCGTGGCGGAATTGTATGACAAGGGTATCGCGGATCGAATACGGATCCAATACGGGGGTTCCGCCAAGCCGTCGAATACGGCCGAGTTGATGGCCAATCCCGATGTGGATGGCCTTCTGGTCGGAGGAGCCAGCCTGAAGACGGAAGATTTCTCCGCGATGATCAAAACCGTGGCGTAAGGACAATCAAGACAGGAAACGGGTAAGGGTAAAGTCATGACAACTGTTCCGCTGATGGGCGTGTCATTTATAATGAATGTGGTGGCGGCGTTATGGGTGCTGTCGGCTATCCTTTTGATTCTGATCGTTTTGTTGCAAAAAGGCCGGGGAGGAGGAATCGGCTCGGCGTTCGGGGGCGGCGGAGCGGGTTCCCTTCTGGGCACAAAAACCGGGGATTTTTTAACCTGGGTGACCATCGGGTTGGTGGGCGTCTTTTTGTTGTTCGGCGTGATCCTTGTCAAATTCTATATTCCGGAAACATCCATGGGCCTGGAAGACCAGACGCCAACCTCGATCGAAACCACGACCGGCCAAGGTGCGGAAGCGGCGGCCACTTCTTCCGATCAGAGACCGGCGAATACGGAAAGCACGACTCCATCCGGAAATGCGGACGTGACGGAAACACCCGATTCGCCGACCGGCAACGGTTCGGTTCCCAATTCCGGAAACGGCCGGTAATCGTCCGATCTTCTGGCAAGGTGAGATGACATGATCAGTAGTATGACAGGATTCGGGGAAGCGGCAATCCAGATCGAAGGGATTGCGTTTGCGGTGGAGATCCGGACTGTCAACAACCGCTATTTCAAAGCCCAGATTCGCTTGCCGGAGATCGCCGCCTTTCTGGAAGGGGAGATCGATAAGATATTGCGGGATTCCATCAGCCGCGGCACGGTCAATTATTCCCTTCGCATGAAGAATATTTCCGGCCAGGCCTTTTTCGATGTGGATGCCGGTACCCTCCAGACGTATCTGGAAAAATTGGAAGGATTAAACCGCCGGGGCGGACTGGACTGTCGGGTGGATCTGGCCTCGATGCTGTCTTTGCCCGGGGTGGTTCAAGCGATCGCGCCCGATGAAGAACGGGCTGCGCAGATTCGAAACGTCGTGTTTGAGCTTACCGGACAAGCCCTGAAGAAAGTCCTGCAAATGCGGACCGACGAGGGCAGATCTCTGGCGGCGGATTTGGCCGTCAATTGCGACGTCATCGCGCAAACCCTGGCCAGGATTCGCCAACGGAGCCCGGTGGTGGTGACCGAATACCACGCCAAGCTTCGCCGGCGGGTGGATGAGCTGATGGCCCAGGCAAAGATTCAGATGGATGAGGATATCCTGGCGCGGGAAGCGGCGATCTTCGCCGACCGGTCGGATATCGCCGAAGAGCTGGCGCGTCTGGAATCGCATCTGCAGCAGTTCCGCGCCGAATGCGAGACGGACGACAAAGCCGGCCGCAAGCTGGATTTTATCTGTCAGGAGCTGCTGCGCGAGGCCAACACGATCGCCAGCAAAGGAAGCGATGCGCAGATCAGCCAGTGGGTGATCGAAATCAAGTGTGCGATCGACCGGATCAAGGAACAGGTGCAGAACGTCGAGTAACAACAGGACATGAGCCATTCGCGAAACAGCAGAGGAAAACTTGTGGTCATCAGCGGCCCCAGCGGAGTCGGCAAGAGTACGATTACCAAGGAAGTGGTCCGCCGAACGGGAGCGTTTTTGAGCGTCTCGGCGACGACGCGCCCCCGATCCGAGAAGGAAGAAGACGGCAAAGAGTATTGGTTTCTGACGCGTGACGAATTCGAGCAACGGCTGCGGGGCGAAGAGTTTCTGGAATATGCCGAGGTTTTTGGCCATTACTACGGCACTCTGCGAAAGGAAGTGGACAGAGCCCTGGCCGAGGGGAAAACCGCACTACTGGAAATTGACGTTCAGGGGGGGCGTCAGATCCGCCGGATGTATCCGAAGGCGGTGATGATTTTTATCCTGCCTCCCGACCAGACGACTCTGGCAGGGCGGATGAAAAATCGAGGCCGCGGAGAAGATGAAACGACGGCCCGACGCCGGCTGGAAGAAGCCAGCCGCGAGACGGCCGAAGCGATGAAATATTACAATAACATGGTGATTAACGACAACCTGGAACAGGCGATCCGGGAGGTCATCGACATCATCCAATCGAATGCCGGAGAATAGAGAATGATCGAAGAATTGAAAAGTACCGACATCATCAAGAAAGTGGGGGGGCGATTCAAGCTGTCGGCCTTGATGCAGCGTCGGCTGGTAGAACTGATGCAGGGCAGTCGTCCGCTCATTGAGGACACCGAAGGCAAGACGGCGATGGAAATCGTTGTAGAGGAGATCAAGAAAAACAAAATTGCCTTCGACGATGCTCCCGCCCCATCCAAAGAATCCAAACTGGGCTTGTTGTAAAGGTGCCAGCAATGGCATCCAGGCTGACCGGCTGCAAGGTGCTTCTGGGAGTGTGCGGCGGGATTGCCGCGTATAAGGCGGCGGATCTGGCCGGCAAACTCGCCGGCGCCGGCGCGACGGTGCAAACAATCCTGACCGCCAGCGCCTGCGAACTGATAACGCCCAAAACCTTTGAGGCGCTGACGGGACAGCCCGTGTATACGAGCCTGTGGACCGGATCCGAGGATTTCAGGATCGGGCACATCCGTCTGGCCGACTGGGCCCGGATTATAGTGGTCGCGCCGGCGACGGCGAATCTGCTGGCCAAATTGGCCGGGGGGCTCTGTGACGATCTGCTCAGCACGACGTTGTGTGCGGCTTGGCAAAAGCCGCTGGTGCTGGTCCCGGCGATGAATACCAACATGTGGTCCAATCCGGCCGTACAGCGCAATGTGAAAGCGGTCGAACAAATGGGGGCGACGCTGGTGGGGCCCAAGACGGGAAGACTGGCCTGCGGAACCGAAGGACTCGGTCGAATGGCCGAACCGGCTGAAATTCTGCAGGCCGTCGAAACTGTCCTGGCGTAAGGGTCATGCATTTTTTGATTACAGCGGGGGGAACACGAGAATATCTCGATCCGGTTCGTTTTCTCAGCAATGCCAGCAGCGGCAAGATGGGCTATGCCCTGGCCCGGGCGGCCCTTCGGATGGGACATGAGGTTACGTTGATCACGGCGCCGACGTATTTGCGCCCGCCCAAACGGGCCCGATTGATCCCGGTGGTCAGCGCCGCAGATATGTTCCGCGAGGTCAGGAATCATTTGAAAACGTGCGACTGTCTGATTATGGCCGCGGCGGTTGCCGATTATACCCCTGTAAAAGTCAGCCAAACCAAGATTAAAAAGAGCCGCAGGATCATGGCGATCCGGCTCACATCCACAACGGACATTCTGGCCTGGGCGGGCCGGCAGAAGAGACATCCATTTCTTGTTGGCTTTGCCCTGGAGGACAAACACCTTCTGGCTCGCGCCCAAGAGAAACGCATAAACAAGAACCTCGATCTGATTGTCGCCAATACGACGGCGGCCCTTCAGGCGGATGATTCTATCGTCTGGATACAGGGAGCAGACGGGAACTGGGACCTGATGCGGGCGTCGAAAGAAGCAATCGCCCGCAGTATTATTCGCCGCGTGACCCAATCCGTCCGGTCGCTATGATCCGGTTTGGCGGATACCCAGCAGACTGGCAACCTGTTCGGTCGTATCCGCCGCCAGCGCCTGTTCGGCTAATCTCCGCGTTTGCTGAATCTCCAGTTGCTCCATGAGTTTCTGGACGCGAGGAAGGTAACTCGGGTCCAGGCTGAGCGTCCGGATGCCCAAACCCAGCAGCAGGGGGATATATTCCGACTGATGGGCCATATCGCCGCACACGGAGACTTCTTTGTCGCGTTTTTGGGCCGCATCAATCACGAGTTTGATGGCTCGCAAAACCGCCGGATGATGCGGAATGTAAAAGCCGGCCACGGTTTCATTGGTGCGATCCACGCCCAGAAGGAACTGGATAAAATCATTGGTCCCGATGGAGAAGAAATCCGCCTCGGCGGCCAGCTCGTGAATCATATGGACGACGGATGGAAGTTCCACCATAATTCCTACCTTGGGTGATGGAAAATAAGGAATCCCCTCCTGGTCCAGAGAGGCCATTGCCTCCGTGAGCGCCTTTCGCGCCTGACGGAAATCGTCTGTCGAAGCGATCATCGGAAACATAATCCGCATATCGGCATTGATCCCGGCGCGCAACATGGCCCGTAACTGCTGGGTAAATATCCGTCGGTTCTGCAGGGAAAATCGAATGGAACGCATCCCCATGCCCGGATTCTGTTCGTGGGCGTTATTGTAGTAACTGAGCACCTTGTCGCCGCCGATATCCAGCGTCCGAAACGTGATCGGCTTGTTTTTCATGCCTAAAACAAGCCGGCGATAGGTGAAATACTGCTCCTGCTCGGATGGAAAGTCATTGCGAATGATGAATGGAAATTCCGTGCGATAGAGCCCTACGCCTTCGCATTTGAGCTGTTCGGCTATGCTCAGGTCGCTGAGCAGATTGATATTGGCCAGCAGACGGATTCGTGTGCCGTCGGCGGTTCGCGTCTGCGATTTCATGCCGGCGATCTGGTCTTTGATGCTGAGACGATCGGTATTGCGTTTTTGGAAGCTGGCGATCACCTCGTTGGAGGGATCCACATAAACATTGCCTGTGTCGGCATCGAGCAGGATTTGCGTATCGTCCGGGATGTGCAACAAATCGTAATTGTTTGCGATAACCATAGGAATCTGCAGGGATCGTGCCAGAATCGCAATGTGGCTGGTCACGCCCCCGGCCACCAGAACCGCGCCGGCCACATTCTCCGAACTCATCCGCAGCAGGTCAGAAGGAAACAAGTCGCGTGCGATAACCACCCTGCCTTTGAAATCGCCGAGTTTTTCGTATTCCTGGACGAGATTGCCGATCAGCCGTACGATCAGGTCCTCAACATCCTGTACCTTCTCGCGGACGTAGACATTGGCGCTTCGGCGGAACAGATCGATATACTGCCGGGCCATCTTCAGGGCAGCCACCGGCGGATTTTCCCCCTCCTCGATCAGCCGCCGCATGGTCCCGACGAATTCCTTGTCTTTTAAGATCAGCAGGTGCGAGGCGAAGATCAGGGAAGCGGCGTCGGTCAGTTTCTCTTCCACCTGGCCTTGCAGGTCTTCCAGTTGAATCTCTGTGGCTTTTACCGCCTGATCAAACTGCTCCAGCGTATACGCCTGATCATATCTGCTTTCATAAAGGGCATCGAAGGTCTTTTCCTTGTCGACCACGTGAGCCGGTCCCAGGGCGAATCCCTCGGCGGCGGTCTTGCCGCGGACAAACTCCAGCCCCGTCGGGATACTCCGTGTTTGCTCGACCGGCTCGACCGGTGCATGCGCCTGATGCATGGACATCAGAAACTTGGCGTTCTCAATGATGTTGGCCAACTGGGAAGCGACAGCCCGGCAGGCCATCACATCCTCTTCCTCAAATTTCTTTTTCTTTTTCCGCTGCAGGGTCAGCACGCCGATCCGGGCCGGGCCCCGCGTGATCGGCACAGCCAGGAAATTGTCGTACTGCTCCTCGTCGGTGCCGACAAACAGTTTATAATTGGGGTGTTTGCTGGCCCGGCTGACGCAGATGGGCCGCATTTCCTTGAGGGCCAGTCCGGTCAGGCCTTCCCCGTACTTCATCTTGACCTGATCGACCGAATCAGGATTGAGGCCTTCGGTCGCTTTCATCACCAGCAGGGAATCGTCTTCGTCGTACAGGTAAATCGAGCAGACCTCGGTTTTGAGGTGATGGGTGACCATGCGGACCGTTTCGTGCAGAAAACTCTCGATGCTGACGCTTTCGCGAAACAGGTGGTTCAGCTCGCTGATGTCGCATAATAACTTGATTCGGTCCATGGTTTCCTCGGGCTACTTGTCCGGCGGTGTTACTACTGTCGCGGCGAGCCTTTTGTTCCGGAAATACAGGGCAATATCGGCCAAAACCATCAGGGCGTTGAGCAGATACAGAAAAAAGACCGGATCGAAATGGGTTCGGCATTTGTGGATCATGCCGCTGCCGTATCCGATCAAAATAATGAACAAAAATACGACGCTTTTGCCCGCTGTGGTCCGGCTGGTCCAGGATTTGTAAATGCTTACCGGCCAGGCCGCCCCGAAACAGATCAGCATCGCCGCTTCGAACACGCTCATGGTTAATCCGTAATGCCCAGGTCATGCTTGGTCAGAATGCTCTCGAAGACAAAGCCGGCCCCGGTGATGTTTTCTTCGGCGCCCTGCTTGCGGTCGATGACGCAGACGATCTTCTTGACCGTGGCGCCGGCTTCGGTGATGATCTTGGCCGCTTCCAGCACCTGTCCGCCAGTCGTGGCGATATCCTCGACCAGAAGCACGATGTCGCCGGCGTTCAGGACGCCTTCGACCATCTTTCCCGTGCCGTAGCCTTTTTTACTGTTGCGCACGATGATCCAGTTCCTGCCGGACGCCACCGCCGTCGAAGCCGCCAGCGCGACACCGCCCAGTTCGGCCCCGGCGATCAGGGTCACATCCTTGCCCGCATGTTTGGCCAACTCATCACCCAGGGCCTTCAGGATATCCGGACATGTCTCAAAGAGGTACTTATCCAGGTAATATTTGCTCCGCTTGCCGCTGCGCAGTACAAAGTCGCCTTCCAGATACGCCACGTCCTTAATGCGTTTGGCCAGTTCTTTCTTGGTCACAATCAGTCCTTTGAAATTTTCAATGTTCTACTTTCAATTTCCAAATTAATTCAATGGCTCTTTAGATAATCGATAACCTGATACTATACTTTCAATTCAACGGTTTTGTGGAGGTGGTTTCGGTATCGTCGGCGGATAGGAGCCACTTGTTCGGCGATGAACTCGGTGACCTGCTGGGGGCAGCGGCCGATATAGGCCCTTGCGTCGAAGACCTTTCGCAGGTCGATATTAGCGAACGCCGGATCGTTTTTCAGCCTCTCGATCAGGTCGTTTTTCCTGCCCTGCTGTTTGACCTGGGCGGCGGCTGCCTGGGAATGGAGGCGAATCCGCTCGTGCAGGACCTGCCGGTCCCCGCCGGCCTGGACGCCGGCCATCAGGATATTCTCGCTGGCCATAAACGGCAGCTCGGCACTGACCCGGGCGGCGATCACCTTTGGATACACCACCAGCCCCGAAGCAACATTGATCAGGATCTCCAGAATCCCGTCGACGGCCAGAAACGCCTCCGGCAGGACCACCCGTCGATTGGCCGAATCGTCCAGCGTCCGTTCGAGCCATTGCTCGGATGCGGTCATCGCCGGGCTGGTTGCCAGGCTCAAGACCAGCCGGGCCAGGGCCGTTGTCCGCTCGCACCGCATGGGATTTCGCTTGTAAGCCATGGCGGAAGAACCGATCTGCGATTTTTCGAACGGCTCTTCGATCTCCTTGAGGTTAGCCAGAAGACGAATGTCATTGCACATCTTATGGGCCGACTGGGCGATCAGGGCCAGTGTATTGACCGCCATCGTGTCGATCTTGCGCTGATAGGTCTGTCCGGTCACCGCGCATCGTTTCGTAAATCCGAAGGCCTTAGCGACCATCTGGTCGAGCCGCTTGACCTTGCTGTGATTGCCGTCGAACAAAGCCAGAAACGACGCCTGCGATCCGGTTGTGCCCTTTACACCGCGGAACGGCAGATTCTCGATCCGGTGCTCCAACTCTTCCAGGTCCATTACGAATTCATAACACCACAGCGTCGCGCGCTTGCCCACCGTCGTAAGCTGGGCCGGCTGGAAGTGCGTAAAACCCAGCGTAGGCATGGAGCGATACTTGCGGGCAAAGTCGGCCAGCCGGTCGATCAGGCACGCCAGCTTTCCTGCGATGATCCGCATCCCTTCCCGCAGAAGAATCAGATCGGCATTGTCGCCCACAAAGCAGCTCGTCGCTCCCAGGTGGATGATCGGGGCGGCCTTGGGCGCTATCTGGCCGAAGGTGTACACATGCGCCATCACGTCATGGCGAAACTTCTTTTCAAACCTGGCCGCAGCGGCAAAGTCGATATCCTCCAGATGCCGGGCCATTTGGTCGATCTGCGACGGCTTGATCTGAAGCGCCAGTTTTTTCTGAGCGCGGGCCAGTTCCAGCCAGAGCCTGCGCCATGTGGTGAACTTGGTTTGCGAGCTGAACAACTGCGCCATCTCGGGGCTGGCGTTTCGCTCGACCAGCGGACTTGTATAAATCTTCGTTTCTTTGGCCATCGTTCTGTTCCGTAATAAACTGTATAACAGCGATTCGTCCTTGGTATCTGTCATGCATGAGAATGCGCGAGCAATTCCTCAATCTCATCGAGTTCTTCCCGCGAAAGGATCCAATCTCCCGCTGGGATGGTTTCGGCAATCTGCGTTTCGTTGCGGGCTCCGACGATCGCTGCGGTCACCTCCTCAAGCCGCAGTACCCAGGCGATCGCCAGTTGGGCCGGGGTTCTGCCGTGTCGCAGGGCGATCGGCCGCAGCCGTTCGACCAGGGCCAGATTGGCCTTGAGCTTTTCGTTGAAGTTGGGATCGCGCCGACGGTGGTCGTCCGGGGCCAGCTCGGCGACGCGTTTTTCCGTATACTTGCCGGTCAGCAGTCCCTTCTGCATGGGGCTGTAGCAGACGATCCCCAACTGGTTCTTGCGGCAATACTCGAACAGTTCGACCTCAGCCCTGCGGTCTATCATGCTGTACGGCGGCTGCAGCGAAACCGGAGGGCATATCTTTGCGACGCGACGAAGCTGATCGACGGTAAAGTTGGACGCCCCGAGATATCGCACCTTTCCCTGTTCGACCGTTTTGGCCATCGCTTCCCATGCCTCTTCGAGCTGCTCATCGGGCCAAGGCCAGTGGAGCTGCCAAAGGTCGATCACCTCCACTCCCAGCCTCACAAGACAGGCATCGGCCTCGGCCAGGATCGCATCATGATCCAGGCAGTTGACCTTGCGGCGTTTGTCGTCCCAGGTCAGACCGCACTTGGTCGCAAGAATGGGTTTTTCCCGCATCTGCCGCAAGGCCCGGCCGACGACTTCTTCGCCATGGCCGCATCCATAGGCCGGCGCTGTGTCGATCCAGTTGATCCCGGCCTCTATCCCTGCCAGGATCGCGCCGATGGAGTCCTGGTCGTTCTGGGGGCCCCAACCGTATTCCCACGGGCCGCCGATGGCCCATGTGCCCATCCCGATGACGGTCAATTCCAAATCCGTATTGCCCAGTCTTCGCGTTCGCATAACTTCCTTTCTAAAAGGGATTCCTTTCAGGACGGCAGTGTAGCAGAAGCGTAAGATTCTGGCAACGGGATTACGCCGGATCGGTTTGGGATTGACGGGAAAGTAAAAAAGCCCCCGAACGGGTTCGGGGGCCTTTGAAACAGGGAAAGGGGAATTATGGTTCGCCGACGATGCTTACTTCCGGAGCAGTCAGGCGGTTCAATGCCGCCAGGAGCGATTCCTGCTGTTGCCGGGCGGCGTTGAGCCGATACCGGGCCTGCTGGATTTGCGGCAAACGGGACTGCTGTTTGCGGGACTGAACAATCTGCTGATCCAGTTGCGCCATTTGCCTTTCAATGGCGTCGAATTCGGCCTTGATTTCTACGGATCGAATCTCCTGCTCTGTCAGTTGCTGTGTGTATTTGTACAACAGAGCGCCGCCGGCGTTGTCGGCGATCACTTCCTTTCGCTGCGCCATCTCGATCCGGGCCCGTGCCAGCTTTTCCCGCGCGTCATCTACGGTCTGAGTCGAGGTACTGCCTGCCTGATGGAGCTTTTCTACGGCGGCAAGCCGCTCTTCCGCAATCTTCAAAATATCCACCAACTGCTGCAGGACTTCATCCTGTTTCATCTTTTCATTGATCTCTGCCCGGGCCTTGGCAATCTGCTCCATGATGGCCTGGCTGCGGGCCTCATAGCGCGCCAGCTCCAGTTCGAATCGCTGCAGGTTTTCCTGTACATCCTGACGTTTGGCCATGAGAACATCCAGGCCCTGGTACATTACATCGAAAGAGGCGGCTTCATCCGAGTCGAGGATCGGCGTTTCGGAGACGCTGATCGTGATCATTCCCTCATCCACCGTATAGGTTAATGGCGGGGTCTCCGGATCGGTCATGCTTTTGAGCACCAGTTCCAGGGCCTTGCCCAGCGGCACGTCCGTCAGGTTTTGTGCGGTCAGCCCGATCGGCGTATCGGGCGAGATAAACGCCGACTCTTCAAGGTCTCTCCAGAGCACCACCAGTTTGAGCGGAGGATCCACCGAATTAACCAGGAGGTTCAGAGTTTCATTCAACGGCATTTCACCTTCGATATTACCCAGATTTACCCGAGCAGCAAGCTGCGGAAGCGTCTTTACTGCGGACTTGCCCATGGATACATCCAGCTCTTGCTGAGCCAATTCGGCCTGTTGGTTTACGTTTCTCATTTGGGCTTCAAGCTGTTTGCTTTTACGATCAAACTCCAGGCGAACGACTTGTCTGAGGTTATTTACGATCTCCTTCATAAACTCCTGTGCGGCCGGTTTTACCCCTTCCGGCAAATCAACCTTCAGGTGGAAAAGCTGCTGGATTTGCCTTTCGGCCGGCGAATTTTCTCGGTAGCTATAAAGACCCATGGACGAAGAACCGGTTCCTCCCATCCCCATCCCTCCCATTCCTCCCATACCTCCACCTGTCATGCCACCTGTCATGCCACCCGTCATGCCGCTCGTCATGCCGCCCGTCATGCCGCTCGTCATGCCGCCTCCCATGCCGCCGCCATATAAATCCACCCCGTCATACCCACCCATGCCAATGCCGCCGCCCATCATGCCATAACCGCTCATACGGTCTCCGGAGGCCGGTACATTGCCGGCCTCGGCTGCATCCGGCGCTTGCGGGGGGCTTGGAGGCGTCATCATGGGATCGGCCCCCTCGAATCCGCCGCCGTATCCCATGCCGCGGCCCATTCCACGCATCCTTCCCTCATACGGTGACGAGAACGCATTTTGACGCGGTTCAAAAATGACACATTCCCTTGCCTCTTCGTATGGCAGCCCCAATACATCCCTGGCCGCCTTGCCTAGGACGACCGAGCTGTTTGCCAGATAGTACAAATCATCCTCGGTTAAGGGCAATATCGAAGAATCGTATACGATCCGAACCAGACAGGCGGCCGCCCGTGTATTAGAGACAGCGCTTTCCGATTCCTGTTTTTGCTCCATGGCCGATGCCGGAACCAGCGCGCCCAGGACTAGCAGGCCTAGAATGGTGTATGTTTTCATGATAGGTCTCCCTTCGTTTTCACATTTTCCTGTTGTTGAATTTCTTCGAGCCGCTGCCGGGCCACCTGGGCCCATGGATTGTCCGGAAACAACTCGATCAGTCGCTGATAGGCCGCCACGGCGTCCTCCTGCAAGCGCAATTCCCGATACAGCCGGTCGGCCTGATACAGCATCGTAAACGCCGTCTTATCGATCTGGGCCGCCATTTCTTCCAGCGGATCGGGGATCGTCTGGATTTGGGCGAGCCTCTGTCTGGCGCGGTCCTGTTCTTTGGCCTGCGTGAGCGTCTCTTTAACCAGCCGCAGGGCCGAGTCGGTCTGCTCCTGCAATATGTGAATCTGTGCTTCCAAATTCACAACCTGTTCATGGTTCTGTTTTTGCAAGAGGATTGACCACAATCCCGCCGCGACGAGCAGACAGGCGGCGGATGCGACCCCGATACGTCGGAGGGTTTGTCTTTGGCGTATTCGCCGGTATGCGCCGCCGACGAGTTGCTCGGTGGTGGGGATCGACTCGGCCGGCAGCGGCGTATCCGCTTGCCGGAGCAGCATTTGCAATTTTTCTTCATCCATAGTATTCATAGTATATCCTGTTGGCTGGTTCGGATCAGCGTTTGTCTGAGCATCTGCCGGGCCCGGCTGAGACGGACGTTGACCGCCGTACGGGAAAGGCCAAGGACTGCGGCAATCTGTTCATGGTCCATTTCCTGCAGGTACCGCAACACTACCGGCTCGCGATACCTTTGCGGAAGGGCCTGCACGGCTCGTCTCACCGCCTGAGCCGTTTCCGCCTCGATCAAGGATTGTTCAGCCGGGTCTCCCTCGATCGCCGCATCCGCCATTTTGGCAGGTCCGAACCATCTTAGTCGCAGCCGACGGGATTGCCGGGAGCGGCATTTGTTGATCGTGATGCGAAAGAGCCAGGTCCGCAGCGAGCAGTCGCCGCGGAACCGCTTTAATCCCAGCAGGGCCGATACAAATACTTCCTGACAGACATCCTCGACATCTCCGTCCCAACCGAGCAAACGATGGGCCAGGACCGCAATCTTGCCGCGATAGGCCTCGACCATCTCGTCGAATGCTTCGCTGTGGCCGGCCTGAAATCGCTTTACAAGCTCGGTCCCGTCATGGCGGTCCGCTCCGCCTCCGCCCGTGCCCGTTTCGGGCCTTTGTTTCTCATTTTGGGCCATGACCGTCATATTAGACTGATGCGTGATCCTCGGCTTACGAAAAATCACCGAAAAATTTGCTTCTTTCCCGTTTTTTGGATACCAAAGCTGCCGAATTGTCCGTTCCATACTATGGTGCAGGGGTATTTTGTCTTTGGCATGGGGGTGTTTTCGAAAAATGCCCCTGCAAACCCCTTGAATCCTGTGGGGCGGTGTCCTATAATAGCATGGCTACGGAAGTGTGAATCGGGTTGGTTGTTTGTGAGGAGATAAAGAATGTATAGGACAAGAAAAGCCTCCTTTTCGGGTTTTACTT
>JAFGGE010000260.1 GCA_016930745.1 Sedimentisphaerales bacterium | reverse complement strand
CCCTTAACCCGCATCGCAATTGCGTAGAATCCTGTCCGGGCCGTGATGAACAGCATTCGTCGATCCGATCCGCCGAAACATACATTCGCCGGTCGTTCGGGCACATCGATCCTCTCGACGAGTTCACCTGCCGGGCTGTAGACCAGCACCGCATCGGCCGTAATATACACATTTTCTCTTTCATCCATCGTCATACCGTCGCAGCCGCTCTCGACGAACAGTGCCTTGTTGCTCAGCGTGCCGTTGGACTTAATGCGGTATTTATACACCTTGCCCTCGCCCTGATCGGCTACATACAACGTCTTTCCATCGGGTGTTCCGATTACGCCGTTGGGCCGGGTCATGTCGTCGATCACACGGATCAGACCAGTCCCGTTTGGCGGCAGGTAATACACATGCTCGCCCATCTCCATAGTATCCCGGTTGCCGTATCGCGGATCGGTAAAATACACGCCTCCCTTCGGATCGATCCACAGATCATTGGGACTGTTAAACTTCTTTCCTTCAAATTCGTCGGCCAGAACCCGTGTCGTGCCCTCGTTGGGCGGATACAGGATCAGCATCCGGTTGCCCCCCGCACAGGCCAGCAGGTTGCCGTTCCTGTCGAAGAACAGCCCGTTGGCCCCGCCCGTTTTGATTTTGTACACGCTCAGTTTCCCGTCAAGCGACCACTTATGAATCCGATCGTTGGGAATGTCCGTAAAGTACACGTTCCCCGCCTTGTCCGGGGCAGGCCCTTCGGTAAATCCGAATCCATCGGCCAGTTTCGTAACCGTCGCTCCCGGTATGGTCACCGGTCCGGCTTGTTCAGCGGTCATTTCCGTGCCTGTCCGACAGCCGGCGATCGCCACTCCCAACACAGCTACCAGCATCATCCATCGACCTGTCATAATAAATCCTCCTGATTCAAATAGGTTATCCTTATTCTCTGACGAATCTCTCATGGCTTACCCTTCGCGAATCTCGCGTTTGGCCTTATCGAAGATCATGCATTTTCCCGTATCGTACGCCCGCACCGCCATGATGCAGGCGACTGCATGCTGGTAGCCTGCGTCGATCGAGGCGTTGGGCGTCCTGCCGCTGCGGATGCACTGGAGCCAGTCCAGGAAATGATCGGGCATGGGTACATCCTCGACCGGCTGCTGTCCGCGGATCTCGCCGCGGCGTTTCGGTCCGCCTTCGGCGGTGATAAACGGCGCCGTCCAGGTCACCATGTCCATCACGCCGGCATCGCCGAACATCTTGAAGCTGTTGCCGCTGCCGTTGCCGAAGTTGGTCGAATAGCTGACCATGAATTCCTCCGGATAGATCCACAGGGCCTGCACATGATCCGGACAGGTAAAGCGATGCTCATCCTTCCACGTGAATGTCCCGCCCAGCGAGACACAGCTTGTCGGGAACCGGGCTCCCGTGATGTAATGCACAAGATCGATAAAATGACTCGCCAGTCCCGGCACCGGCCCGTCGGAGAAATCGCGATACCCGTACCAACCGGAATACAGCACCGGATCGAACGGACGCGGCGGCTGACCGGCCAGAAACTCATTCCAGTCGACATCCTCGGCCTTGACATCCTTGACATAGCCGTACCAGTAGGGCCGTTCCCCGTTGCGGCATTGCTCGATCCGTCCGACCTTGCCCAGAATGCCCGTCTGATACAGCTTGCGGCAGCCGGCAAAGCTGGGCAGGGAACGAAGCTGAGTGCCGATCTGCACGATCACGCCGGCCTTTTTGACCGCATCATAGGCGGCATTGAGCCGGTCCATATGCCGGGCCAGCGGCTTTTCGCAGTAGATGTGCTTGCCCGCTTCGGCGGCGGCCTGGAGGTGCATTGTATGCTGGTGGTCGCACGAGGCGATCATCACCGCATCAATATCCGCCAGCGCCAGCAGATCGCGATACGAGGAAAACAGGCGGGCGGGCCTGCCGTACCATTCCTTGGTCATATTGCTTGCCGTCTCGCGGGCGATCCGCCACGGATCGCAGACCGCTGTGATTTCCAGATTCTGGGATGCGGCGTGGGCATGCACGCCTTTCATATGGGCATCGCGTCCCCGGCTGCCGCAGCCGATAATGCCGATCGAAAGGCGATCATTGGCCCCGATCACCCGTGAATAGCTCAGCGCCGACATCGCCATCACCGTGCCGCCGGCAAAAGCGCCTTTCATAAACGTTCGTCGCGAACAGTCCTTACCCATGGCTACATCCTCCACTGGATACGCGTTTATTTCCATCGGCCCGCTATTGTACCATTTACCCGACCCGCAGACAAATCCATTCCCAGACGCCTTTTATGAGGATTCTTATGGTTCGTTACCAGGGAATCCTTACAAAATAATAGATGATTATCCGCTTATTGCATGCCGGGATTATTTAAGGAAGACATTTCCGGGCAATTGTTTGATCAGTCCCTTGAGACGAAGGCTGATCATGGCGGCGTTGACCTTGCCCGGCTCGAGTTGGGTATCGGCGATGATCTCTTCGACGTGCTTGGGCTGCCCGTCCAGGCTGTTATATACTGCCGTTTCGGCCGGCGAGAGGTTGAAATTGGACGGATCGAAAAGGGGTGTTTCGTTTTTACGCCTGGCCTTTTCGGCATGAGCGGCGGCGTGTCCGGAAAGCGTTTCTCCTACCGGACCGAGCGTTTCCATGATGTCGTCGATGCTGTCCACCAGGCGGGCCCCGTCCTTGATCAGGCGGTGCGAGCCCTGGCTAAAGGGCGAGTCGATCTTGCCGGGCACAGCCATCACGTCACGGTCGCTGTCCAAAGCAGCCCTGGCCGTCAGCAGCGCGCCGCTTTTGGAGGAAGCCTCGACGACCAGAACCGCCATCGATAAACCCGCGATGATGCGGTTTCGGCCGGGGAAATTTTCCGAGAGCGGCTCATAAGCCAGGGGTAGCTCGCTGAGGCAGGCCCCCGAGGCGGCGATCCTGCCGAACAGTTCTTCATTTTCCGGCGGGAAGATCCGGGTCAGGCCGCACCCCTGAACGGCGATGGTCCGTCCCCCGGCTGCCAATGCGCCATGATGGGCGGCGGTATCGATACCGCGAGCCATACCGCTGACGATCGTAAAGCCCGCCGAGGCGAGGATATGGGCAAAGCGCGAGGCCTGTTCCTGACCGTAGGTTGTGCAGCGGCGGGAACCGACAATCGCGACGGCCAGGCTGTCGCTGCGGGCCAGAGCGCCTTTGCCATAGAGCACCGGCGGCGGGTCGTAAATGGCCCGTAGGGGGGCCGGATAGCGACTGTCTTTACAGTGCATGATCCATACTCCGTGCTTATCGGCCAGGGCCAGTTCGGCATCGGCGTCGAAGTTGTCGCGCGTACCATGAATGCGCTGTGCGGTCTTATCCCCGATCCCTTCGACACGCGTCAGTTGCTGTATGGAAGCCTCCAACACTTGTTCCACTGAGCCGAAATGGGCAATCAGACGATGAAACAGCGTCGGCCCCACGCCCTCAGCGCGGATGAGCTTGAGCCAGTGTTGAATTCCCTCCGAATGCGGCTGCTTCAATGGTATCTCCTCCTTTGTATTCAGGCGGGTTTTCCGATGACGGTCATGTAGATGACGCTTTCATGGATCCCGTCCAGATCGAACAGGGCATTGGCCTGATCGTCATAAAGCGCCGCGATATGACAGCCGGCCAGTCCGATACTGGTCGCCGCCAACGCGAGATTTTCAGCGATGTGCCCGGCATCCATATACACATAGCGATAGGCCCTTTGTTTATATTTCCACTTGGAGCGGGCAAAGACAGCCGACCAGACAAAGACCACATCGCACTGGTTGCACATCTGCTGATCCAGGGCGGCGGCAGCGACCTGATCGCCGAAAACTCCTTTGGTAAGCATCTCAAGCTTGTGGTTCGGGATGGAATAATGATACAGACCCGGACCCATCCCTTCGACGCGATTGACACACAGATACGTCTCGATCGGATACAAGGCCCCTGCCGAAGGCGCTGATCGGAAGGCCCAGCCGTCTTCGGTCCGGGTGATGCCCGTCGAGGCCCAGAGCAGCCAGGCTAGCTGATTGAGAGCGATGGCTCTTTCGGCGAACCGCCGGACACTGCGGCGCTTGCGCAGGGCATCGTACAGGTCAAGGCCGCCGGGATCTTTGACAAAGGGCAGATCCACAATGTCGGCGTCGGGATAGGACTTATAAAGTTCCGGCTGTGAGGCGAAGTCCATACCACCGCCGGGCATCCGATCACGATGATACTTGGTCTGCGATTGAAACTGGTCTCCGATTCCGCTCAAAGCTGCCTCCCTGGGGGATCCCTCTGCCCTGTTTTACTTCTCCTTCTCGATGATGCCGATACGGACTTCATTACTGGTGATATCATTCCATTTGCCCGGCTCGACCTGATTCCGGTGGGGCTTGGTGTCGTTGAGCATGACATAATGCTGCTTCTTGAGAAAGTTGTCCGGCTCGCCCGGCGCCCAGTTCAGGTAGTCGATCGATTCTCCTGTGACCCAAATCCACTTGCCCTCTTCCAGTTCGTCGGTCAGACCGATCCAGTATTCCACGCCCTCGCCGAACTGTTTGACGAGCCATTCGTTCTCCGCCTCGTCATTGATCGTCACCAGATGCCCGCCGACCTTCGTAGCATAATCCCTTGCCAGATGCCAGGGCAGGGGGTAAGGAGTGAGGGTATATTGATGCCCGTTGGCTGGATTCCGCACCCATGTGATGTCCTGTCGTGTGGCCAGGGCGGCGATCCGGACGGCCTCTTTTTTAATTTGGGTAACCTGCGTATCCAGAGAAGACATCGTCTGCTGCTGAGCGCGGCCGGTCTTTTGCAGATCGGAAATTGTGGCTGCCTGGCCTTTGACGGTTTTATCCAGATCGGACGTCGCGGTCTTAAGGTTCGACAGGTCGCCTTCGTTGGTTTCGATACGGGCCGACAATACATCGAGTTTGCCCGACAGGGACGACCCCGTACCCCCCGAAGACATAATCCCCAAAATAAAAGCCAGGGCCGCGATTACCAGCCCGGCCACAACTAACAGGATCATGGTTTGACGAGTCATTTCGATTTTAACGGTCGAAGCGATCGCGGGAGGCGGCTCGGGCGCTGGTTCCGAAGTTTCCGGCGTCATGCCCATGGAAAGATTCTGCTCATCCAGATCGACCGGCTTTTGTAAGGGGATTTCTTCCGGTTCGTTTATAGGGGTATAGAGATCATCGGTCGAATCGCTCATCGACGGCTCCTGCGAAGGCTCTTGCATCATTTCATTCTCCGATGCATCCATGCTTTTCTCCGTGGATTCATGCTTTTCCTCGTCCTTGTCCTTCTGTAGCTCTATATGTTCCTTGTCTATTGCTTCCGGTTCTTTTACGATCGGCGCTTCAAAAATATCCGCCGCGGCGATACCGAGTTGCTGCTCCTGGGCTTCCTGCTCAATCTCTCCGGCGTCCGACGCTTCGGTTGTTTCTTCTATCAAACGTTCTTCCTGGTCTTCTTGAATTCCCTCTTCCTGCGTTGCTTCCTGCCCCGCCTGGGCCACTTCCTGGGGCGTGATTACTTTTGGAGGCTCCTTGGAATATTTCTGTTTAATGCCCTTGATCCGAATTTCGACGCCCGCCTCAACCGATTGCAGCGCATCCCAGTCGCCCACGAGTCGTCCAAATACATTCACCGCCGAGGCCGGCCGAATCTCTTGGCCTTCCGAAGCGGGTGTTGGACCCAGAAAGATACAAAAGCATTTCCCTTCCGGCCAGTACCCCAACTCCCCCGGCAGTAATGTTTCCCGACTGTCGGCCTCTAATTCACACGAGACGGGGATTTCAAAGTAAATCTCTCCCCCCCATCGATCCCCCGCAGCCCGCAGCGGAAGGGCGTCGAAAATGGCCCGGGCGGTAGGCGTATTGCCCAACTCGGCCTCTGCGGCGATCCGTCCCGCTTTGATTTGAATCTTCCTGATCATTGTTCTACCTATCCCTGCATCTCTCGGAGCCTCTGTCGATCTGGGCGGTCCGAAGAAACCGACGATATTCTACACACCCCGATCCGGGCTGGCAACTATTTCTGCGATTCCCATCGCAAGGTAAGAGACAGCGTCGGAAAAGATTTCTGTTTTACGGAACATTCCTAGTAAGTTACAGGTTCGCTACCGCCATCCTGATCTCCTCGAACCGCTCCTCCGCCAGAAGTTTGCCGTATTCCCGCATGGCATTGGCGGCGTTTTTCCACGCCGTCCAGACCGCATTTTTCCCCCGCGGCGCCGACAACTGGCGTCCCACCAGGGCCGCCTCGGCCTCGACAAAACGGTTCAGCGTAGGATCGTCCCACCGAGGCATCTTCCGGGCCAGGGTCGCCAGCCGCGACACGATCGTCTCGGTAATCCGTTTGCCGTCGGCGGCGGTCGCTTCCTTCGGATCGCGTCCGAAGACCCCGCGGTAGGGCGGTTCGCCCAGTTCGGAAAGGACTACCGTATCCGGATATAAGTGCATCATCAAGGTGGTCTCTCCCCAGGCGGCATGATCGCCCGTATACCCGGCATCCAGCGCCAGGAAATACTCCGGCGTTCCCAGTACGGGAATGCCCAGCGCCCGGCTCATGCGAACGGCCGTCTCCCGCACCACAATCTGTTGTGCCGCTCCGTAATGACCTGTCAGGATAATAATGGCCTTGAAACCGTCGCGTGCCATCTCCCGGCACAACTGTTCCAGCCAGGGCCGAAGGAGGTTTGAAAATACGCTGTCTTCCGGGTCCATAATAAAGGTATGCGGCTCGCTGAGCCCGCCCACGCCGCCATAGAGCGTCGGGGAAACAACCCCGCCTCCCTCCTGCGCTGCCCGGATGCATAAGGCGTGCGCCTTGACCGCATCGACTCCGACCACATTATGGAGGCCATGCCATTCGATGGTTCCCAGCGGCTGAAAGATCGTCGGACATTCCTTCCGGGCCGCCTCGATCTGGCCGGGCCGCAGGAATTCCAGCCGCACTTCCTGTTCCTTTGCCGGTCTGGTCCCATTCTTTTTCGATTGCCCAAGGACGGAACCTGTCAATACCGTTCCTGTAATACCACCCAGAAATTCCCTTCGCCCGAATTGCCCTTTCATGATAACCTCCCCTGAAGCGATTATAATTTGCAGATACGATTCTATTCCTCGCCCAGCCAGCTTGCCCCGATGGCGACATCCACTTTCATGGGGACATCCAGTTCGATGGCATGCGCCATTTCCTGCGTGATCCATGCGGCGTGGGTTTTAGCCTCTTTGCGGGGCAGCTCGAATACCAGCTCGTCGTGAATCTGCAGGATCATCTGAACCGGCAGGTTCTCTTTTTCGATACGTTGCTGGATGCGAATCATCGCCACCTTGATCAAATCGGCCGCCGATCCCTGAATAACCGTATTGACGGCCAGGCGCTGAGCCTGACTGCGCCGGTTGAAATTCCTGCTGTCCAGGCCCGTAATCGGTCGCCGCCGCCCCAGGATCGTCTCGGCATAGCCGGCCTTCTTCGTGCGGGCGATCACATTGTCCATAAAAGTCCGAATCGAACTATAGCGGGCGTAATAATCCTCGATAAACTGCTTCGCTTCGCCCAGACTGATCCCAATCGTCCGGCTCAGGCCGAAGGGGCCCTGGCCGTAGATAATCCCGAAGTTGACCGCCTTGGCGTTGCTGCGCATCTTACTGGTCACCTCTTCCGGCTTGACGCCGTACACCTGCGAAGCGACAAACCGATGGATGTCCTGATCCTCCGCAAAGGCCTTGCGCAGGGCGGCATCCCGCGAAAAATGAGCCAGCAGCCGCAGCTCAATCTGCGAATAATCGGCGCTGAGAATACAGTCGCTTTGGCGGGCAGGAACAAACGCCGACCGGATTTTACGCCCCTGTTCGGTACGAATGGGGATATTCTGCAGGTTCGGATCGCTGCTGCTCAATCGCCCGGTCGCCGTTACCGTCTGGTTGAACGAGGCATGCAGTCGGTCGGTCCTGGGATTGATCATTCCCCCCAGCTTGTCGAGATAGGTATTCTTGAGCTTGCCAAGCTGGCGGTATTGCAAGATCAACGGGACGATCGGGTGTTCAAACTGCAGCTCCTCGAGAACGCCTGCATCAGTGCTTCGCTGCGTCTTTCCCTCTTTAATGGAACGCAATCCGAGCCGGTCAAAGAGGATTTCGGCCAGTTGCCTGGGAGAGTCGATATTGAACGGACCCTCCGCCAGGGCGTGAATCTGGTTTGTGATCATCTCCAGCTCTTCGCTGATCTCGTGGGACATCCGCCTGAGCAGTGGCACATCCAGCGAGACGCCGTTTTTCTCCAGCGTCGCCAGCACCGACACCAGCGGCATCTCCACCTCTTCAAACAGCGTCTTGAGTTTCGGCTCGGCCTCCAGTTTCGGACGCAGATATTCATACAGACGCCAGGTCACATCGGCATCTTCGGCGGCATATTCGCAGGCCGCCCGCGTATCGACCATGTCGAACGTAAGCTGGTTTTTCCCCTTGCCGATCAGGCTCGACAGCGGAATCGTCTGGATGCCCAGATAATCCCGGGCCATCGAATCCATCCCGTGGCTGGACCGGTCGGCGTCCAGACAATAGGAAGCGACCATCGTGTCGAAATGGATTCCCGAAACGGGCATCTGCGCCCCTTCCAGCACCAGCATGTCGTACTTGATATTCTGGCCGACTTTTTTGACCCCGGCATCCGCCAGCACAGGTCCGATCTGTTTACGGACCGAGGCGATCTCCAGATGCTTCTGCCCCAGCGGCGCCCGGATCGCCAGATACCAGGCTTTTCCCGCCTGCCAGGAAAAACTCATGCCCACCAGCTCAGCCCGCATCGGATCGGTACCGGTCGTCTCGGTATCCACGGCGAAGATCTTCTGTTTCTTAAGCTGTGCTGCAAACGGCTTGAGTGTCTCTTCGGTGTCGATCAGTTGATACTCCCGGTCTCCGGTCTCAATGGCAGCCGCCGTTGCCGTCGGATCTTCTGTTCGAGCCGTCAGGACCGCCTGATCCCGCGACAGGCCGAACTGCGTCAGCAGCCGGGAAAAATCCAGCTCGGTAAAGAGTTGCGCCAGCATCTGCGAATCGGGCTCTTTGAGGGCAAACTGTTTGGCGTCCACCTCCACCGGCGCTTCCCGGTGGATCAGGACCAGTTCGCGGCTCAGATAGGCCTGTTCCTTATGTGATCGCAGATTGTCGCCTCGCTTGCCGCCGATCTCGTCGGCGTGGGCGTAAAGCCCGTCAAGCGAGCCGTATTTCTGAATCCACTGCATCGCCGTCTTGGGCCCGACATCCGGCACGCCGGGGATGTTGTCGGAGGTATCCCCCTGCAGCGCCAGCACATCGACAAACTGCTCCGGCGTCAATCCGGTCTCCTCGCCCAGCGAATCCCGTGTCGTTTCCTGACCGGTTTTGATGTCCAGCATCCGCGTATGCTCATCCAGCAGTTGCAGCATGTCCTTGTCTTTGGAGCAGATGTACGACGTGAGGCCCTGCCCGGCCGCCTTGGCCGTCAGCGTGCCGATCAGGTCGTCCGCCTCGAAGCCGTCCACTCGCAGCATCGGGATCCGCATCGCCTCGAGAATCTCCTCGATGCGATCGATCTGCGGCGGCATGTCCTCCGGCATCGGTGGCCGATGCGCCTTGTAATCAGGGTAGATCTCCGCACGGAACGGGGG
>JAFGGE010000035.1 GCA_016930745.1 Sedimentisphaerales bacterium | reverse complement strand
CGGTGAAGAACAGCAGGGTAAAGTGTACAGCTTCGACACCGTCAAATGGGTGCCGATCATTACTCAGGATCCGGCCGCCCAAAGCGTGGTGGATGTCCCCAGCGATCTGACGCTGACCTGCCTTGTCGAAACCGTGGCCGACGATTTTGCCGATCTGACGGGCTTTGTCGTGAAGCGAATCGTGGGTGACAAAGACGGCACCGAAAGCGGCGATGACGAGACCATCTATACCGGCACGCCGACCAATCTCGGGGACAACGGCAAGAGGAGCTGGGACTGCTCGGTGACCCTGTCGATCGAAGAGATCGGTAATGAAGGCAGCTACTACTTCGTTGTGACCAACAGTTCCGGCGATGATGTATCGGCCAACGCCCTGGTTCTGACCAAGCGGTTGGTGGTCTATTACGCCTTCGAGAGCATCGTCAATGACATGGTGATCGATTCTTCGCCCAGCGGTCTGGACGGCAAGCTGACCAGCACCCTTGCCGGCGGGGTCCCGGTCACCGGTGGCGTCGTCGAAGGCATGATCGGCAACGCGATCAAGCTGGTCGGCGCCGATGTGGGAATGGTTGAGGATCCGAACGCGGCCTTTGTCGATGTCGGCGTCAAGCCGTTCGATCTGGGCGTCGACGGGGCCAATGCCCGCACCCTCAGCGCCTGGGCCAAGGCTACCCGGATGAACAATGCGGGTGTCTGGGACTTCGGCGCGTATTCGACCGGACAGAACTGCTCGGTCCGTACGCTGTCTTTGGCCAGCACCGGCGCTCAGGACGGCTCCCGATGGCGCATCCAGCACTGGGGCGGCGGCGACCGCGACTTCACGATTGTGCCCAGCTTCGATACATGGATGCACTTCGTGTATGTCTATACCGGTTCGACCTGTCAGCTCTATGTCAACGGCGAAAAGATTCTGGACTTTGCCACAGCGCTGAACACCAGCAACGCCAACAACGTGCGTGTGGGCGCCTGGCAGAGCAACGTGTGGAACGGCCTGATCGACGAGTTCCGTCTGTACAACTATGCCCTGACTCCGCTGGAGATCGGACAGTTGTACATCGAAGGCACCGGCGGCGAGGTCTGTGTGGCCAATCCGGCCCGGGATCTCAACGGCGACTGCGTGGTCAACCTGCTCGACTTTGCGGTGTTCGCCGCGGGATGGGCGGAGAGCACGATTGTTACTCCCTAAACCGTAATCGCGTGTGCAAACAAGTGAGATGAATATGAAGAATATAAGTTAGACGGAGGACCTTAAAATGAAGAAATTGCTGATCTTAGTTTTGATCACGTGTTTGGGAGCGACATCCGTGTATGCCGCCCTGCCCGGCGCTCTTGCCGAGCGATTCCCCAATTCCATTCATGGGGGCGGTACGGCGGGCGCCAACGCCATGCTGACGGCGGATCCGTCGTTGGCCAACTTTAGCGAGATTCGGCCGAATATGCGTGTGGCTCCCGATGTAGCCGACAATTACAACGGTCGTCTGACCGCGTGGCTGGTTCCCCCGGTCACGGGCGATTACCAGTTCATGATCGCCTCCGACGACCAGGGCCGCCTGTGGCTCAGCAGCGATGAGAATCCGGCCAACGCGACTCGGATTGCCTATCATGATGCATGGACGGGCGATCAGGATTGGAATGAAGCTAATTACCCGACCCGTGTTTCAGCGGTACAAAGCCTGGAAGCCAATAAGCTGTACTGGATCCGTGCTGGTTTTGCTGAAGGCGGCGGCGGGGACAACCTGTCCGTGGCCTGGCGAAGTACCGCTGCGGGTGTCGGATCCTGGCAGGTTATTCCCGGGGATTACCTCATCGCCAATATCGTCGTGGAAGAACTTCCCACCAACCTGGTCTCGTACGAAGTTTGGGACGGTATCACACTTGCGGCCCTGCCGGACTTTAGCACCCTGGGCAACCCCTCGGCTACCGGGACACTGGGAATGTTCGGTGTCGGACCCCGTGCCGGAACAGATAACTTTGCGTTCCGCCAATATGGTATCCTGAGTGTCGATACGGCCCAGACGCTGGGCTTTGGCACCGTCAGCGATGACGGAAGCAAGCTATACGTCGGCAACTGGTGGGAAGAAAGCGCTGCGCTGACGCAGGTCGTCAATAATGATGGACTGCACGGCAACCAGTGGCGCCAAGGCACAGTCGGTGTGGATGCTGGCTATGTCGGCATCGTCGTTGAGATGTTCAAGGCCGGTGGCGGCGACAATCTGGAAGCCTATTACTGGTCGCCCACCGTGCAGCGTAAGATGCTCAACGAAAGAGAGCTGATCGCCTACAATGCCGCTTCGGCTCCCAGTCCGTTCAACGGACAGGAAAACGTCCCGGTGGATGCGGTCCTGAGCTGGCACAACGGTTTCGTTTCCGGTGCGCCTCTGGATGTGTACTTCGGCGAGGCCGGGGCGATGACCAAGGTTGTCAGCGCAGGGGACGTGACCAGCTACGATCCGGACCTGGAATACGGTACGATCTACAACTGGCGCGTGGACGTGACCGAGCCCAATGAGGGCGGTACGCCTGCTCTTGTAGAAGGCACCACCTGGGCGTTCAAGACGGTAACGACGGATGTGGTCATAACCACCCAACCGACGGCGTATGTGCGTGCCGATGCGGGCGATGATGTGACACTGAGCGTCGCCGCGACCAGCGCCCTGATGCCGCTGGAATACCAGTGGAAGAAGGGGGATGAGAACGTCGGAACGGGCGCGACGCTGGTGATCGAAGGCCTGGCCGAAGCAGACCAAGGCGTGTATACATGCGTCGTTTCCAACGGCGTAGCCAGCGCCACCAGCGCTGCAGCGGATGTTAAGGTCAAGGCGCAAATCGCCTACTATCCACTGAATGAAGACCTGGCCGATCCGACCGGCGCAGGCCCGACCGGGACCTACTTTGCCGATGAAGGCACCGTGCTGACGTTTGATACTGGTGTCGTGGGTAATGCTATTGCGATCAACATCGATGCCGAGCACAATGAGTATGTGGCTTTTGGCGTACCGGGCGACCTGGGCATCTTTGGCGAAGCCCCGCG
Organism: Sedimentisphaerales bacterium; assembly: GCA_016930745.1. Classification (GTDB taxonomy): domain Bacteria; phylum Planctomycetota; class Phycisphaerae; order Sedimentisphaerales; family Anaerohalosphaeraceae; genus JAFGGE01. The sequence continues at coordinate 12,231 of JAFGGE010000035.1, read as the reverse complement.
AACGATTGCCTGCTGGGCCAAGAATGCCGTAGCCTGGGATCAGATGGATGACTGGCAGACCATTTTCGGCTTTACCAGCACAACGGGAACCGGCGAGCACAGCTTCGACTTCGACCGTCGCGGCGGCCAGAACCAGTATTGCATCCACCGGTATGGTGCCGAGTGGAACATGCAGGAGATCGACGGCGAGTGGCACTTCCTGGTCGCATCGTTTGCGAACGATACCATTTACTGGTATGTGGACGGCGTCTATGGCGGTACCGCCACGACCAATCTGCAAACCCAGGACATCCTGCACCTCGGCAAGCGTGCCCACAGCGCTCAACTGTGGCGCGGTTATGTCGATGAGGCCCGCGTATTCAACTACGCGATCACGCCGCAGCAGGTGGCCGATCTGTATGCCGAGTCCGGAATGGCCATTGAGGGCTATTGCGCCCCCAATGTTCGTCCGGCGATGGACTTCAACGGCGACTGTGTAGTGGATGAGCTGGATCTGATCATGCTGACCAATCAGTGGCTGCTGGATAACACGGCAAAGTAAGTGTTGTGGTTGCGGATCGATGTTTTGATCCGTGACGAAGGATTGTAACAGGCGGGACCTGTGTTGCGAAAGCAGCGCAGGTCCCGTTTTTTATGGAGTCGCTTTTACTTTTGCCGCCGAGAACACAGAGGTAAATCAAAGAGCAAACGGTAAATCGCAAAAATACAACGAAAAAATCAAAATGCCTTGTCCGTCGAGGTTTTTTTGTTTTTTATTTTTGATTTGTCATTTTGCATTGTAATATTTGATCTTTGATTTCATGATATAACCGGCTTTCGTTTCCTGTCTCCCATCCCAATTCCCCTGTTGCACCGGCAGGGCGGTTGTGCTAGGATGATGCAATAAGGTTCCCTCGGGGGCAGTCTGAGAGGGTATAGCGAAGAATTTCCCTATCCGAGTGAAATCAATACGGGAGAGCGATATGAAAACAAACAGGATTTCCAGACGCGTTTTTCTCAAAACCGGCGCTGCCGCGGGGGCGGCGTTGGCCGTGCCGGCGCTGGTGCCGGCGTCGGTATGCGGGGCCAATCCGCCCAGCGAACGGATCGTCATGGGCGCCATCGGCGTCGGGTCTATGGGGCAGGGCGATTTGAACGGATTTTTACACAAGGATGAAGTGCAGGTGGTTGCCGTCTGCGATGCGGATCGCAATCATATCACCCAGGCCAAAACGATGGTGGATAGTCGTTACGGCAATCAGGACTGCAAAGGGTATCTGGATTATCGAGAACTGATCGGACGCGGCGATCTGGATGCGGTGATGCACGCGCTGCCGGACCACTGGCATGGGGTGGTCTCGGTGGATTGCGCCCGGGCCGGGCTGGATATTCACGGGCAAAAGCCCCTGGCGCGGACGATAGTCGAGGGGCGGGCGATCTGCGAGGCGGTGGATCGATACGGGCGGATCTGGCAGACGGGAAGCTGGCAGCGGTCGGTCGCCCATTTTCACCGGGCCTGCGAACTGGTGATCAACGGGCGGATCGGTGCGGTGAAATACGTCGAGGTTGGTCTGCCGGACGGCGGGCAGAGCCCGGTTTTTCCCAGGAGACCCGTGCCGGAGAACCTGGACTGGAACTGGTGGCTGGGACCGGCCCCATGGCGGGACTATACCGGCTTTGACGCCGGCGGCAGCGCCCACTGGAACTGGCGCTGGGTCATGGATTACAGCGGCGGCCAGTTGACCGATTGGGCGGGGCACCATATCGATATCGCGCATTGGGGCCTGGGACTGGACCGGACCGGTCCGGTCCAGATCGAGGGCAAAGGCGAATATCCCAAGGAGGGCACCTACGATGTCCCGTATGCGTATAAATTCACATGCAAGTATGCCAATGGTCTGGAAATGGTCGTGGCCAATGCCGCCCAGCAGCCCCATGGGATGGGGGCCTGCTGGTACGGCGAAAAGGGCTGGATTCATGTCAGCCGGGGCGGATTGAACGCCAGCGACGAAAAGATTCTCAGAGAGGTCATCGGTCCCAATGAAACGCATCTGTACAAAAGCAACGATCATCTGCAGAATTTTCTGGATTGCATCAGGACCCGCAAGGAAACGATCACGCCCGCGGAGATCGCGCATCGCTCGATCAGCGTAGCTCTTCTGGGAGAGATCGCCATGCTGACGGGCCGTAAAATCCACTGGGATCCGAACCGGGAGCAAATCCGCAACGATCCGGCGGCGTCGGCGCTGCTGGGACGGGCGCTTCGTGAGCCGTGGACGCTGTAGAGATCGCAACGATACGCGAAAGGAGCTTTGGTATGATCAAGAAACGAGATTGGATTCGGGTTGCGGTATTCCTGACAGCTTCGGTTTGGATCCTCGGTTTGAATACAGCGCAGGCGGCCGAAAAGAACACCGCTGCTTCTGCAGCGAACAGGGATTTTCGAGTGATCGAAGAGTATGATGTAGGGAAAAGCCGGGCCGGTCTTGCGGCAATCGAAGAAACCATTCGAAATACGCCGGTTTCCGAATGGCCGGGCGTGGAAACAGGTTTGCTTACGGTTCTTGCCTCCCCTCAAACGTCGTTTGCCGGTCGGCAATTTGTCTGTCGAATGCTTCGCCAGGTGGGTTCGGCCCGATGCGTACCCGCTTTGGAAAAGATGCTGGGCGAGAAGGAGATGTCACATATGGCCCGGTATGCCCTGCAAAAGCTGGCAGCGCCCGAGGCGGCGGGGGCCTTGCGCAGAGCCTTGTCCAAGGCAAGCGATGATTTGAAGATCGGGATTGTCGATTCGTTAGGGCAGCGGGGCGATCAAGAAGCTGTGGTCCAGATCGCCCGGCTGGTTGAACATGAGAATCGGCTTCTTTCCTCCGCGGCGATCAATGCCCTGGGACATATCGGCGGCCGAGAGGCGGTCCGTTTTCTTTCCGGCGCGAAAGTCGCAAGGGATCTGGAGACGCTTCGACAGGATGCGATTCTGCGATGTGCCGACCAATTACTCCGGCAGGGCCGCATCCTGGAAGCAGCGCAGATTTACCAGCCAATGACCGAAGCCAATAATAATACCTGGATTCGCATTGCCGCCTATAAAGGGCTTATTCAGGCCCGGCAGGATCGCGCGGCATCGTATTTTATCGAACTGCTCAACAGCAAGGACCTGGCCTTACAGAGGGCCGCCGGTAAATTTATCGCGGAAATTTCCGGTTCAGCCATTACCTCATCTCTTGCCCGCGAACTAAACAATCTCGATGCCTCCGGACAGGTCGTTTTGATCAGCGCCCTGGAGACGCGCGGGGACAAAATAGCCGCTGTTTCTATTTCCCAATTGGCGGATCATCCTAATGAAGAAGTCCGTTCGGTGGCCCTTCGCTCTTTAGCGGTCCTGGGAGATTCCTCCTGTGTGCCGTTACTGGCCAGGGCGGCGGGGGGCACAGGCAACACCGCTGCGATTGCACAAACGAGTCTGGAGCGGATTTCAGGAGATGGGATATATGAGGCCCTGGCGATCCTGATTCAGGGCCGCTCCGAATCCGGGACAAGACAGGCGGCGATACAGGCCGTGATCGACCGCCGGGAAACCAGGATGGTTCCGGTTCTTCTGAAAGCCGCTACGGATTCTGATTCGCAGGTGCGCACCATAGCCGCCAAGGCGCTTGGGGAGTTGGCCGGTCCAGACCAATTGGCGTCCATGGTGAAGCTGCTGGTTACATCACAATCCAGCGCGGATCGGGGGATTTTTGAACGTGCCATTGCTTCGATGATCGTGCGAAACGGATCCATAGACCCGGCTCCTATTCTGTCCGCCCTGGCCTCCGCAGACGGCCCGGTAAAAATCGCGCTGTTGGGATTGTTGTCCCGGGTTGGAGACGAGGCGTCCCTGGCGGCAGTGCGTTCTCAAATGCAGGACAGCAATTCGGAAGTCAAACGGGCGGCGATTCGCGCCATGGCGGAATGGCCCGATCCGGCGCCGCTGGAGGATCTGTTCGGCTTGGCGCGGACAGAGACGGATATGGTCAATCAGATTCTGGCATTGCGGGGGTATATCAGTCTGCTTGGATTGCCGGCCAATCGTGGATCGGCGGAAACCGTCAAGCTGCTGGGACAGGCGATGGCAGCCGCCCGGCGCGTGGATGAAAAACGTGCCGTACTGGCGGCTCTGCCCAGGTATCCCTGTGAAGAAGCCCTCAAAATGGCTCAGGATACGGCCAATCAGCCCGGCTTGGAGAACGAGGCGAAGCTGGCGGCCGATAAGATCAAACAGGCCCTGGTCAATCAGAGCCGAAAGGCAACCGCTTCCTTAAACAGCAGTAATGCGCATCTGGCCCTGGACAATAATAAAAGCACCCGCTGGGATACCGGCAGGACCATGAAGCCGGGCGACTGGTTTGTTCTGGATCTGGGTATTGAGGCGTCGGTAGCAGGCCTGACTCTGGATACGACCGAATCGGCCAATGATTTTCCCAGGGGATATGAGGTGTATGTGTCTTTTGACGGCGGCAACTGGGGCAAGCCGGTTGTTATCGGAGGCGATGGCGAGCCGGTTACGAAGATTCGATTCGAAAAGCCGATCCGAACCCGGTTCCTTAAAATTGTGCAATTGGGTTCATCCGACAACTGGTATTGGTCGATCCATGAACTAACGGTGGATATGGAGTAGTATCGTAATAGTTAAGAGGGAGCATAAAATGAAATTGAATTGGAACAGTTTGTTGACAGGACTGCTGCTGGGAATATGCCTGACGCTTCTTTTGGGAGCGGATGATTTTTCCTCCGGACGGTATCAGCTATCGGCTTCCAGTACCGTTGCCTGGATCATCGACACGGAATCAGGCCAGCTTTGGGTTACCGAAAAACGTCCCATGGAGCCTGATTCAAGTCTGGTGTATACGGAAAAACCCAAATGGTATAGTTATGGATTACCCTCGCAAAACACAGTGAAATAATTGTATCCCCACGCATTGTGACAGGCCGCGGGCTAGGACGCCCGCCGCCTTTTCTATCCCGTCGGATGCGAGGATTCTTTGGACTGGAACGTGATGGCCCAGCCTTTCCAGGACCGATAAAAATCGACATAAGACATCCTGCCCATTCCTCGGTCCGGATCGGCGATGACCACATGGGAATGGGTGATGTGCAATACCGTAACGCAGTGATCGATGAACGGACCTTCCCGCAAGACTACCAGTGCGATTCCCTGCCGGGCCAATTGTTCGATCGTTCCCAGATGTTCGTAATGGCATCGCAGGCCCTGCTTTTCGTATTTTTGGTCGATGGCCCGGGAAAGGGTTTGCGCCATTGTGCCGGTAATGGGGCTGCTGCGGCTCAGGACGGCCAGTTCGCCTTCCGTGGCTTCATACCCGAGGATCCGAAGGGCGGTGGTAGCGGCGGCAGGTCCGCAGGTATAATCCATGCTTTGACGACAGAGGCCATCAAGATCAAGGATCGGTCTCATATGCGCAAGCCGGCTTTGGAGCAAGGCGGGATAGAGGAACGGAAGGATACAGAAATATCCTATGAATAGCGCCATGACCAGTAGCAGGAAAACCTTCTCGGACCGATGGGGCAGCCGGGGCAGAGGAGTCATCAGGCCGATTGTGACGACGAGGGTCAGAAGCACGTATCGCGTCTGACTCATGCTGATTCTATGGAGCCAGGGAAACCGGTCCGATAAGAACGCGATCCGTCCGGCCAGAAGAAATCCCAGCAATACCAAAGGCAGGAGGTATCCGAAAATCCAGAGTTTGGGCCTCTCCCAGAGAAGACGTCCAATAAAAACGCCGATTCCCGTCAGAAGTATAATCCCCAGGGTTTCCTGCCAAGGTTGTATCATGCCGTCGGCCTTATTGTCTGGAATCCTGATCCGACATACGAATTCTCTTATAGACCAATAATATCAAAAAAGAGAAGCAAAATCAATCTTTTCCTTTTCCCGGAAAGTGGCCCCACAAAATTACCGAAACAGGGATTACGATACATCCCTGTCGTGAACTCCGGCAACGAGGTGGGAGTTTATGAGGGAGGTTGTCGCGATAACAGGAGTAAGGCAATGTACAGAAAGAGTGTCGAAGAAATCTTGCGTTCTCCCATTCCTGGCGTCCTGAAGACCGGCCAGGTGCAGACCAGCGAGGATAAGGATGCGATCATTGCATCCAAAAGCCGTTTCATTGACAACATGGCCTATCAGATCCGCACGCTCACCAATGCGATCGTGGGTTTCAGCGATTTGCTTCGGCAGGAAGAATTGACCGATTCACAGCGGGAGTATGTAATCGAGATCTATAATTCCGGGCAGGGCCTTGCTGCTTTAGTGAGCGATGTGCTGGACCTGTCAAAAATCGAAAACGGCCAGTTGGAGATCGAAAAGACGGATTGTTCTCTCGGACCTATTCTGGAAGAAATCGAGTCGCTGATGTTTCCCTCGGCCATGGAAAAGGGGCTGGATTTTCGCATCGAGCAGAAGTGTCCGTTACCCGGCAATATACGAACCGATCCGAACCGTTTACGGCAGTGTCTGATCAATCTGGCAGGAAATGCCATCAAGTTTACCGCTTCCGGCCACGTCTGGATGCAGATCGGATTGGAAAAGGCCGGGGGGCAAACCTATCTCCGTTTTGACGTGGAAGACAGCGGCGTCGGGATTTCGGAAGATAAAGTCGCCACCATATTTGAGCCCTACGCCGGGCGGGATGAGGCCAACCAGAGTATTCTGGCCAGTCTGAGCCATGGCCTGGTCGTTAACAGCGGACTGGCCGTGGCCAATCAACTGGTTCGGCTGCTGGGAGGCAAAATCGGGGTATCCAGCGAGGTCGGTCAGGGAAGCGTATTTACCCTGGTGATTCCGGTGGATGCGGTATCGGAGACAGGTCCGGCACAAGCCAGGAGCGGAGACGGCGCTTCTCAAAAAAAGCTGAAGGATTCGCAAATAGGAAGGTGCCAGGGGAAACTCCTTTTCGTGGAGGACCAGCCATCCAATCAGACCGTGATCAGCCTGCTTCTGGAAGCCATGGGCTTGGAGGTTACTCTTGCGGAAGATGGCGTGGAGGCGGTGGAAAAGGCTTCCGAGGAGCCGTTTGACCTGATTTTGATGGATATTAAGATGCCCCGCATGGACGGGAATGAGGCGGTGCGCCTCTTGCGGGAAAAGGGACTGGTCTGTCCGATCATCGCTCTTTCGGCCGCCGGCGTGCAGGCGGATCCGCATTTTGACGATTTCATGGCCAAGCCTGTCGATAGTCGCAGTCTGTATCGAATGATGAGTAAGTATCTGCCTGTGGCGGAGAACGATCCTGCCGGCTGGAACGCGGCGGCAGTCAAATCGTAATGGTGTTTGAAATAAGCTTTATAGGATCACGATCCGGTGAATATAGCGGAAACAACATACAATAAAACCAATTCAGGCAGAACCAAAGAGAGTATGTTGTTTGGCGACTGGCTGGTCGCCAACCAGCGGCTCTCTCCGGAGCAGTTGCATGCCGCTCTCCTCGAGCAAAACAAGACCGGGGGACGGCTGGGCGAGGTTCTGGTCCGCCTGGAAGCCATTACGGAGCGGGAGGTAACCCAGGCGCTCGGAGAGTATCTGAAGATCGAGACGGTTTTGTTGGAAGACGTGTCGGCGATCAATATTCAGGTCGCCCGACTGATTCCGGAAACGATCGCGACCCGTTTTTGCCTGGTCGGCATCGGCGAGGATCAGGGTAAGGTGCTGGTGGCCATTGCCGATCCGCTGAACGTGGTTGCTGTGGACACAATCACGGTCAAATTGAAACGGCCTGTGCGGATTATGCTGGCCACAGCGCGGGATATTCAGCGGGCGATCGAGGTCATCTATCACGGCACGGATGTCCAGGAGCAAAAACTCCGCGATCTGGTCGAGCTGGAAGTCAGCACGGAAGAGGACGAAGCGGATTTGGAGGAAACCAGTTCCGTCGCCGAGGCCGAAGACGCCCCGGTGATTCGATTTGTGGATCTGCTTCTCAGCCATGCCGTCAAGAGTCGGGCCAGCGATATCCATATTGAGCCGCAGGAAAAAAGCATGAGTATTCGGATGCGGGTTGACGGCATGCTTCAGGACATGGTTCCTCCGGCGCGGAAGATGCAGTCGGCGGTCGTAGCCCGGATTAAAATTCTCTCAGAGATGGATATTGCCGAACGCCGGTTGCCTCAGGACGGCCGTTTCAAGATCAAGGCGGGCAATCGGGAGATCGATGTGCGCGTCTCCACGCTGCCGACCATTTACGGGGAAAAGGTAGTCATGCGTATCCTTGATGCGGGGGCGGTGGAGCACAATCTGGACAAGATGGGTTTTGAGCCCCATCTGCTGGATCAGTTCAAACGCATTCTGAGCCAGCCGCACGGCATTATTATTGTCACCGGACCGACCGGCAGCGGCAAAAGCACCACCCTCTATTCGGCGTTGAATTATCTGCGGGATCCGAAGAAGAACATCACGACGGTGGAAGATCCGGTCGAATACCGCCTGGGCGGAATCAATCAGACGCAGGTCAAAGCGGAGATCAAATTAACCTTCGCCTCCTGTTTGCGGGCCATCCTTCGCCAGGATCCCGATATCATTCTGCTCGGTGAAATCCGCGATAAAGAAACGATGGAAATCGCGATGAAGGCCTCTTTGACCGGCCATCTGGTCCTGAGCACATTCCATACGAATGACGCTCCCAGCGCGATCAGCCGCCTGGTTTACATGGGTCTGGAACCGTATCTGCTGGCCTCCAGTCTGAATCTGATCCTGGCGCAGCGGCTTCTTCGCAGATTGTGCGAACATTGCCGTCAGCCGATGGCGCCGGATGAAGACGCCATTCGACGGCTTCGCATCGATCCCAAAGAGATTGCCAATACGACGGTCTATCAGGCCAAGGGCTGCAATCAGTGCAACAATACCGGTTACAGCGGGCGCGTTCCGATCTTCGAATTTCTGCCGATCGAACGTGCGATGCGGGATCGAATCGCCCAGGGCGCCGGAGAAGTGGACATCCGGGCGATGGCGCGCGAAAAAGGATATGGAAACCTGACCGACAGCGGAGTGCGGCGGATGATGCAGGGATTGACCACCGCCGAAGAAGTGCTCCGCGTAACCTTTGCCGAAGAGTAAGATCAACGGGGGGGGATTCTTGCCCATCCGACAGGCAGGGAATCAGGTTTTTATCTGGTCCAGAATTTCCCGCAGCACGACGGCGGATGCGTACAATCCGCGTTTTTCCTTTTCCGGCAAATCCGATTCGATGATCGCGGCAATGCCGTTTCGACCTATTACGCAGGGAACGCTCAGGCAGATATCCGTCAGGCCGTATTCTCCCTCCAGCATGGCCGAGACGGTAAGTACGCTGTTTTCATCGCGCAGGATCGCTTCGGTAATCCGTACGAGGGAAAGTCCGATCCCGTAATAGGTGGCGCCCTTGTAATCAATGATGTGATAGGCCGAATCGCGAACCGCTTCGACGATCCGGTCATGGGCGGCTTCATAATCACACCGACGGCATTGCGGGCAATAGTCGCTGATGTTTATGCCGGCTATATGAGCCATGCTCCAGGCGGCAATCTCGCTGTCGCCATGTTCGCCCAGGATGTAGGCGTGCACATTGCGGGCGTCAACCCGGCAATGCCGGCTGAGCATGGTGCGGAACCGGGCCGTATCCAGAACCGTTCCCGAACCGATGATCCGGCCGCGAGGCCATTGGAGCCGGCGGTTGGCCAGATACGTCAGAATATCGACAGGATTGGTTACGATTACGATAACCGTTTCCTGGGTTCGGGAGGCGATCGGATCGCAGATCGAAAAAACGATATCGGCGTTTCGCTGCACAAGATCCAGCCGGGATTGGCCGCTTTGCTGGGCGGCCCCGGCCGTAATCACGACCAGATTGGCGTCACGGCAATCGTCATAATCGCCTGCCTTGATCAACACGGGAGGGGTAAAGGGCAGGCCGTGTGATAGGTCCATGACCTCGCCTTCGAGCCGATCCTGGTTCGTGTCGATCAGGACAATTTCATCGGCCAGTCCTTTCTGCATAAGGGCGTATACATAACTGCACCCGACCGCCCCGGCCCCCACTACAACGACTTTTCTCGGTTTTATGTCCAAGCGTAGACTCCCTCTTTGCTTGGTTATACGGTTTCTCCGGCGGAATGTGCGAGAGAGGTCGATCCGTTTGCAGAAAAAACGGCCGATGACGTTGCCTGTCGATCGGCCGGAAGCTTAAATAACAGGCTTCAAGGGCTTCAGTGATCCCCGTGAATTGGTTTTTACTTTTTATAATCCTGTTTAATGATGATACTAGGTTGTGATGGATCGGGGACTTCGGTGTTGGACAAGGCGGCTTGTTCCTCTGGAGAAAGCGTGGGTTGCAGGATCAGATAGGGGGTGATGAATACGACCAATTCGCTGTTGACCGTACTTTCGCCGTGAAATTTAAATACTTCGCCGAGAAGAGGGATATCCCCCAGAAGCGGAACTTTATTGGTTTGCGAGGAAATCTGTTGTCTTCGGAGTCCGCCGATCACGACGGTTTGGCCGTCCTTGACCAGGGTTGTGGTCTGTGTCTCTCGTTTGGCCACGATCGGCTGGGGAGACGAATTGGCCACCCCCGGCAATACTACATCCCCGGTCCGTACGCTGAATTTGGGATGGATCTTGAGACGGATCATGTTGTCCCGCGTCAGATGAGGGGTCACCAGAAGTTCAACTCCCACATCCTTAAATCGGGTTGTGCCGATGCTTCCGCCGGCGCTGGTTTCAGTGAGCTCCTGGAACGGGATTTCTTCGGTGATCTTAATCGTTGCCATTTCGTTATCGATCACCATAACCCGTGGATTGGCCAGCAGTTTGGCGTGAAGGTCTTCCTGTTTGGCGCGGAGAATGGCGTCGATATCGATACTGTTGTTGAGCCAGCCGAATCGGATCAGGCCCTCCGTATCCGTCGCTTTGCTGGTCACGCCGGAAAACAAGCCGGTCATATGCGGATCGGTCCGGTTGTTTGCGGAGGCCAGTGTGCTGCTATCGCCAAGGCTGCCGATGCCGTTGGCGCCGTAATTGGTATTGCGCCCCACGCTCCATTCCACGCCGATATCCATGCGGTTGGTGGAAGAAATGTCGTAAATCCTGGCTTCCACCATAATCTGAGGAGTGATTCGGTCAATCTCCTGCAGGAAGGCGTCGATCGCCGTGATCTTGCTCTCCATGTCCGTCACAATAATATTGCTGGTGGTCGGATTGGCGGAAATGCTTCCGGCGGGGGAGATAAATTTCTTCAGCGCCAGTTCCAGTTCCGTGACATCGGCATACGTGATGCGATACACCCGGCTGACGACCTTTTCGCGGGCCTCGAAGATATCCTCCTGCGGAACCACGCGGATCATATTTTCGGTCGCGATATACCCGTATCCATGCGCGGTGAGAATATTGTTCAGGGCCTCGGCCAGCGGGATATCCGTCAGGGTGGCCGTTACCGAGCCGCTGACCTTGGGGCTTTTCACCACATCCACGTCGGCTTGTCGGGCCAGCACGCGCAATACGTCCTCGATCGGCGTTTCGCGAAAATCCACGCTGATCCGCTGCTGCATCCGTTTCTTAACGGGCGTCATAATCTCCGCCTGGCTTGCCGTAAGGGAGATGTCGTCCCCGCGGGCTGTCGTTCCAAATCCGGGACAGAGCAGAGCCAGACAAATAATCCAAATCCCGATAGTTTCTTTATTGTGATGCAGCATTCTACGATCCTTTCTCGACTTCTATCGTAAGATCCATACCGGCGCTGTTATGTTTTCGAATCGGCTGGATCCATTTTCGTCCTTCCATTTCAAATTCCACCGAATCGGAATTGATCTTCTGCACCCGCGCCCCCAGAATTGTATCCCCTTCTGCGACGATTTTGTTGGACACAATGGCCGTGTTTCCCTTCTGTCCCTGTACGATCCCCATAACATCGAACAGTCCCGTATCTATGTTCGGCTCCGTTTGACCGTCCGCATTCTGTACGATATTGAACTTCATGGGATCCCGCATGTCGGGGGGGATGGCGTCCGGACGCGTCCAGGCGATCTCCGCGGAGGTCGTTGCCGCCGGATTTTCCTCGCTCTTTTCCTGCGTGGCGGCCTGTGAGGTTTTGGGAGAACGCAGGGTAAAAAACAGCACGCTCATAAAGACAACGGCCAGAACAGTGACCAGCGCTGTCATCTTTTTTTGTCGCGCCTCCTGCGGATCCGACACTCCGATACCCGCCCAGCTTCTCAGTTTAGACCAGG
>JAFGGE010000259.1 GCA_016930745.1 Sedimentisphaerales bacterium | reverse complement strand
TTGATCTCCTTGACAACGGTGTCCTCATAGACGGCGATATAGCCTACCGGGGCCAAATTAAACACCGTCGTATAATGGTTGCGGGCCTGTTCCAGGTCCTGTTGAGCACAACGGAGGCGTTCGACCACCCTGGATTGTACGGCAGAACCGGAACCGGCTTTTCGTAATGGTTCGACAGAAGAGGGAAATCCCTTCTTTTGCATCTCTGCGGCCGATTTATGAGAACCATCCATTGGTTGTTTTCCTTTCGCCTTCCCTGACTGTTCCCCTTGTTTTTATCGGTCAGAAAGGGGGGTTCCGGATATAATTTTCACAGGCTCATCGACTTTTCTTCAAGGCAGTCCGATAAAGGACAGCGCATTGTTTTCCAGGGCAAATAAATAACGGCGAATCCGGTTTCCGTCCAATGAAATTTCCAACGCATTTATGGGGCATTCAACGTTGACATAGGCTGTTTTAGAGACTATCGTACTTTTTCGTATGAGTGAACATTCCTTGCGGATTGAGGGAACAGGCAGGGGTATTTCATGGATGATCCTTTCGGCCGATGCAAGGCGGTATGCCGGATAGAGGCGTTCTTCCTGGGCCTGTGTCTATTGTGCAGTGTGATTCGGGCAGACAGCGCCCTTGATCCGGTCGGCAGGGTGCATATACCCATCGGACTTGTCAATTCACTCGATACTCTGAAGACCTTTGTGGAAGCGGAGGGTTGCTTTTCGCCCGGCGTTGGCAGTTTTGGGATTTACTGCTGGATTTACGATGAATCCGAGAAGAAACTCTATGCTTCTACCCTGCCGGGAATCGAATGCGAACGAGGTCTTGGCGAAGCGGGAAAACTGCTGCCCTGGATTCGTTTTCAGGCGGGGACAACCACGGTAAAGATAGAGTTATGCCATGTGGCCCGACCATGCATTGAGGGATTGACGCATATTGTGGCCGTACGCGTCGATCTTACGAATCGAATGCCAATCTCCAATCGAATCAAATTCTATATTGCCCTTCGACCCGTCGGACCTGCCGGTTTCGATGTTCACCGGCTCCGTGTCAGTTCCGAAAAAGATGCCCTTCTTGTGGAAGGGCATCCGGCGGTGGTATGTCTTTCGAGACCGAACGATGCAGGGGTGCTGGGAGAGGATCATATCGGGGACTATGCCTTTCGAGGCGATTTGCCGGGCGAGAGAGAGGCCCACTCGAGCAAGGGCGACGGCTCCGGGGCCTTGCGCTATACCCTGTGCTTAGAGGCAGGGCAGGGTACGACGATTGAGTTTGTATGTCCGGTGCTGGCCGGTCGAAGGGCAGTCGGGCACCAATGGAATGGAGTGGCCGAATGGGCCCAGCAGGATCTGGCTAAACTCAATCCGGAAACCGGAGGTCAACGGCAGCCCGATCCCGGACTGGACTTCTACCGCCGACTGGATAATCAGGAATTGTTTGTCCAGGCGCGCCAATACTGGGAGCAAATAGCCGGACAAGTGGTTTTGCAGCTTCCCGACCGCCGGTGGACAGACGCATTCGGGGCCATTATAGCCCATGCCGCTTTGAGTATGAACGAGGGGGCCCCGGATGTGGCGGTGGTTAACTATAATGTATTCAATCGGGATGGGGTGTATGTCGCCAACATCCTGCAGAAAGCCGGACAGCATGAACTTGCCGCCGAGGCCATCGACTACTTCCTTACCCATCCTTTCAACGGCCGATCCTACCCCGAAGCGGACAATCCGGGACAAATCCTTTGGGCGATGGAACAGCAATGGCGATTTACTCATAATAGAGCCTGGCTAAGGCAAATCTATCCTTCCGCACGAAAATTGGCTGCTATGATTCACTATTATCGCACAACGCCGCCTCCGCATTGGGTGCAGATGGATGCCCTTGCTTTCGGCGAAGATGTGCCGCAAGATAAACGTCGAGCACTCGAGCCTGGACGATGCGATGGAGTTCATCCGGAATATACCGAGGCGTTCGATCTGGCCGGGATTCGGTCGATGGCGAATCTGGCCGAGGCGGCCGGCAGTACAGAGGATGCGGAGATATTTAAACAGTTTGCGAGCGATCTATTTGATCGCTATGATAAACGCTTCGGGGAACGGTTGACAAACGAATACGGAAGTTATTGTGTCCTCTGGCCCTGTCGCTTGTATGAATTCGAAAGTGGTAAGGCATGGGAACAGTTCAGGAATGTGGGATCACAGTCTCCTTCCGAATGGCGTTATTTTGCCCTGGCTCGAGCCCATCAGGGACTCTTTGCGGGTAATCGTCGGGCCGGATACGATACGATCAACCGGCATCTGAACCATGAACAAATGCAGGGTTGGTATGCGTTCGACGAAGGTGGAAAAAGCGGCGCCGGCGGCTGGGGACGCCTGCGAACGACCTGGAATAGGAATGTCGCCATGCCCCACGGGTGGGCGGTGGCGGAGCTGTTCCTATTGCTGAGGGACTGCCTTGTTTATGAGCATCAGGGACGATTGGTGCTGTTTGCCGGTATTGATCCGCAGTGGCTTACGGAAGGCGATGGGATGGAAATCCGGAATCTGCCGACGCGTTACGGACGATTGGATGTGCGTTATCGACCCACGCCGGATGGAGCAATAGCGTCTTTTGGAAATACCGCTCGGCCCCCCAGGGGATTTGTATTCATGCTGCCGGAGGGAACAAAAGCGACAGCGACCGTCGCAGAAGGATTTACATCCCAGACTCGCGATGGCCGATTGCCCCTGCCCTGGATCGCCGGCCGGGTGGATGTGACGTTTGATAAATAATGGATCCATCCAAAATATATGGGGAAGTTAACCGGTGGGATTGTACTTCAAGAGTTTATGCAGCAGCAGCAGCGGCAATAGCGTTGTGCTGTGGAGCGACAGCACGCGGATCGTGATCGATTGCGGTTTCGGCAGCATGAAACGGTGCCGGGCGGCGTTTCGAGAGCATATGAGCGAACCGGTCGAGTATCAGGCGGTTTTACTTTCCCACGTCCACAGCGATCATATCAGTTATTATCCCCTGCGGGCGCTGGAAGAGATGGGAATCCCTGTGTTCATCCATCGCGACAGTCTTGATTTACTGCGAGAGAAACATTTCAACGGATATCACTTTGCCGGCCTGAATTTACAAACATTCGATAAAGGAGCGTTTTCCATCGGTCAGTTTCTCATCGAGCCCATTAAGGTGATGCATCATCCATGGTATCCCACGTTTGGATTTGCGATTCGATATCAATCGAATCATCGAGAGTACAAGGTGGTAACGATTACCGATTTTTGTCAGTGGCGGAATATCGTAGAGCATCTTGCCGATGCGGATTTCGTTTTTATCGAAAGCAATCACGACCTGGAGCTGCTGGAGATGTATTACAATCCAAACAGCCGGTTCCACATGCCCAATCCGGAGACAGCTCGACTGCTTTGCCAGGCCCGCAGACAGAGTGTCCGGCCGTTTGAAACGGTTATGCTGGGGCATATCAGCTCCCAGCGGAATCGCGCTTCCATCGCCCTGGAGGAGACGCGGCGGGCCTTTGCCGAAATGGAGTTGGACCTGGATTTCTCATTGCTCGCTGCGCCGCTGAGGGAGCCGTCCGAAACCGTGGTTATCGCAGAGTAGATCGTATGCCGGATTTTGGAGTGACGCCGCAAAAAGCCCGCGCTCTGATCGAGCGAATGGAGGCGTGCGGCCTGAAAGAGGGCGATCTGGAAGAGAAATTTGTCCGCAGCAGCGGTCCCGGCGGGCAAAAAGTCAATAAAACGGCCACCTGTGTCGTCCTTACTCATGTCCCGAGCGGGCTTACCGTGAAAATGCAGAAGGATCGCAGCCAGCGGCTGAACCGCTTCTATGCCAGACGGCGGATGTGTGAACTGCTGGAGGAGAAACAATGGGGCAATCGCAGCCCCCAGGCCCGACAGATCGCACGAATTCGCAAGCAAAAAGACCGCCGCCGAAGACGCACAAGATCATGAAAGAGCTGGAACGAAAGGCCTTTCTGCTTGATATTAGGGCTTGTGAAAAACGTTTTTTTGCGTATAGTGGTAGAAAAGTGGATTCCAATCGTTCAGTTGGCAATCGGAGGTAATACGATGTCGGATCATGCATTCTCACGACGGCAGTTCATGAAGAAGGGCCTTTTGACGACGGGGGGGATAGTTGCGTTGCCTGCTATTGTCGGCTCATCCGCCCTGGGACGGGATGGAAAGGTGCTTCCCAGCGAGCGAATCATTTTCGGGGGTATTGGAATCGGCAGCCGCGGATCGGGGGATCTGTCCTGGATGATGCGGGAAAAGGATATACAATTTGTCGCAGTCTGCGACGCCCGTCGGGAACGCCGCGAGGACGTGAAAAAACGGATTGATACATGGTACGGGAATAATGACTGTTCCATGTATCACGATATTCGCGATTTTCTGGCCAGACGAGCCGATATTGATGCCGTTCTGATCGCCACGGGCGACCGATGGCATGCCCTGGCCTCCGTCCTGGCGATGCGGGCCGGCAAGGATGTCTATTCCGAAAAACCGTCGTGTATGACGATCGCCGAAGGGCAGGCTGTTGTGGAAACCGCCCAGCGCTATCAGCGAATCTATCAGTCGGGCCTGCAGCGGCTTAGCGAAGGCAATTTTACCTTTGCCAATGAGCTGATCCGCCTGGGGCGGCTGGGCAAGGTCCATACTGTCCGGGCTCATATTGCTCCCTGGGATTCGGCGGAGCTGAGTCACGAATGGCGTCCGGCCGAACCCTTGCCGCCCGCCGA
Source organism: Sedimentisphaerales bacterium (assembly GCA_016930745.1). Taxonomy (GTDB): domain Bacteria; phylum Planctomycetota; class Phycisphaerae; order Sedimentisphaerales; family Anaerohalosphaeraceae; genus JAFGGE01. The sequence continues at coordinate 5,129 of JAFGGE010000259.1, read as the reverse complement.
TGAGGTCGATTGGGACCAGTGGCTGGGGCCCTGTCCATGGCGTCCGTATAATTCCTCCTATGTACGGGGCGGCTGGAGAGGTTTTTATGATTTTCACACCAGTTGCATCGGGGAATGGGGGGCACATACCTTCGGCCAATGCCAGGTGGCGATTGGAGCAGGAGACACTTCGGCTGTCGAATATCAATATGTCAAAAATGACAGCGGCGACGGCATGGTTACCCGGTTTGCCAATGGAATCAGGATGATTCTCAATCGGGGCGGCTGGGAAGGTTCGGCAGGGGGATGGAAGGGTTCCTGCGGCGTCTGTTACGAAGGCGACGAAGGATGGGTTTCGACCGCCGACGGCTATGCCCAGCCGGAGGCCTCTTCCCCGGCGCTGCTGGCGGATTTCAAGAAGATTGTGAGCGACTATATGGCTCGCACGCAACGGCCCATGAGCCATGTACGGAATTTGTTCGACTGTATCCGGTCGCGACGACAAACGATCGCCAATCCGGTCGTCATGCACCGATCTATGACAACGGTCCATGCCGCCAATATCTGCATGTGGCTTAAGCGGGATATGAAGTACGATCCGATGAAAGAGGAATTTATCAACGATCCTGAGGCCAATCGGCTGCGAAGTCGCGCCATGCGAGAGCCCTGGATATTTTAAATCCGTTTTTACGATAGGAAAGGAAATCTGGCCATGTATAAGATAAAAGTATATTCTGCTGTTTTGGTTATGATGTTTGCGATCCTAACGGCGTCATCCGCCCAGACCATTCCGACAGGGTCTCAGGTAGACGAGGCTAAGTGGATTGCGGTTCTCAAGTCCGATGCCTCGCGCCAGGCCAAATCGGAGGCCTGCCGGTTTCTGGCGGTCTATGGAACCAGGGCGTCCGTCCCCGTCCTGGCCGGCCTTCTGGCGGACCCGGAGCTTTCGCACATGGCCCGGTATGCGATGGAGCCGATCCCGGGGCCCGAAGTGGATTCGGTCCTCCGCGATGCCCTGAGTCGCCTCGAAGGCATGCCATTGGTGGGCGTCATCGGCAGTATCGGCGTCCGACGTGACAGGCAAGCTGTGCCTGCGTTGGCGAAAATGGTAAACCATACGGATCCGCTGGTTTCGCAGGCCGCCGCAAGAGCATTGGGAACCATCGGCAATGCCCCCGCGGCAGAAGCCCTGCAAAGCGCTCTGGCAGACGCCAAAGAAATCCAATTGCTTCATGTCGGAGAAGGATTGCTGCGATGTGCGGAACGACTCCATGCATCGGGAGAGCAAAAGAGGGCGATGGCGATCTATGATCAATTACGTCAATTCGAGGTCCCGCATCAGGTACGATCCGGCGCGATTCGCGGGGCCATTCTGTCGCGCGGCAAGGATGGCCTGGTTCTGCTGCAGGAATATCTGCACGATGAGGATTATCACCGGTTTTCCGCCGCCGTACAAACGGCACAGGAAATGTCCGACCCGGGAGTTACCCAGTTGCTGACCAAGGCATTGGATAAACTCGATTCCGATCACAAGATTCTGACAATTTGGGCGCTTGGAAAGCGAGCAGATAAAGCGGCGGTTCCAACTTTGCTTGGCCTGGCCAAAGAAGGGGAAAAAGCCGTGCGGCAGGAAGCGATACAAACTCTGCCGCAGATTCCCGATGCCTCGACAATTCCTGTTCTTGTCGCGCTGCTTGACGATTCGGATCGTGAAATTGCCCAGACGGCCCAGGAAAGTCTCTGTTCCTTACCTCTGCCGGAAGTGGATACGGCTGTAATGAAGATGTTCCAGGGAGGGCAATCCGACAAACGGACAAAGGCGATGGAGATGATCACCCGTCGAAGGATGACTCAGGCGATTCCTGCCCTCTTTCAGGCCGCTGGAGGTAAAGATGCAGCGGTTCGCCCCGCTGCTATCCGGATGATCGGCGAACTGGGCAGCTCGGATCAATTGCCTTCCTTGCTCGAACTGCTCAATAAGCTCGGTCAATCCCAGGATCTTAACGCCATCGAACAAGCCATTCGGGCGGTGTGTGCCGATGCCGAGACACGACCATCGAACGTGGAACGAATTGCTAAGGCCGCCGAACAGGCTGAACCGACGCAGAAGGTGGTCTTATTGCGGGTATTACGAGCTCTTGGCGGAGAAAAAGCCCTTCAATCCGTTCGAGATGCCATGAAGGATACCAATACCGAAGTAAGTACAACGGCGTTTCGTTCTCTTTGTTCCTGGGAAACTCCGGATGCAGCCCAGGATTTGCTGAATCTGGCCAAATCCCGGTCGGAAGCTACCGAACGATTAGCGGCTTTACGCGGTTATATTCGCCTGATCCGCGACAAAGGCCTGTCCAGCCGCGATAAACTTGCCATGTGCCGACAAGCCTCCGGATTGGTGGAACGAGACGATGAAAAGCGGCTTCTGCTTGGAGCTTTGGGAACGATCAACTCTCCTGCCGCTGTGGCCATGATTGCCCCCTATCTGGATTCGCAGGCCACGCGTCAGGAGGCCGCCGCGGCTTGTCTGGCCGTATCCGAGGAATTGCTGAAAGGGCAGAATGCGGCCTCTGTGGCAAGTCGGCTCGTCGAACCGCTCGAAAAGACAGTCGGGGCAACCGAAGGAGATATAGCCAACCGGGCCAAAGCGTTGCTGGAGGATGCCAAAAAGAAAGCCGGACGATAATCCAAGTCATAGGGTTTGCCGCAAACATGTGTGTCCGATCTATTTCCTTGTCGCGGTCGGTCAAAGGGGTATAATGCGCTGCCGGCGTGTGATTCATAAAAGAATCGGAAAAGAAGATCAGCGGGTGTATCCATGAAATATTTCAACACGGTTGACAAAATTCTGGATTTTGCCATGGACGAGGAGATGCGGGCCTATCGATGGTATATGGAACTGTCCGAATTGGCAAACAATCCTTCCATGCAAAAGGCGTTTGAGGAGTTCGCACAGGAAGAACTGGCCCATAAGGCCAAACTCGAAGGCATACGGAAAGGAAATCAGTGGATTGGAATATCAAGCGGACAGGAAGTAACCGATCTGAAACTGGCCGAGATCGTGGATGAACCGGAGCCGACGGCGGATATGACCTATCAGGATGCCTTGCGTCTGGCGATGAAGAAGGAAAAGGCCGCGTTTTTGATGTATACCTCGTTGGCTGAATTATGCGAGGATGCCAAGCTCGAACAGGTTTTTCGTTCCTTGGCGGCGGAAGAAGCCAAACACAAACTCCGTTTTGAAGTAGAATACGATGAGATTGTGATGAAAGAAAACTGATCTTTGACCGGCCAATCAGTAAGGAGAGATTTTTCGGATAACCGAACGAACAAGTCCTAATTATGGCCAGGAATGTGCCCAAGACGTATTCGGTCAGTGAAATTAATGCCCTGATCAGGGTAACGCTGGAAGGATCGCTGCCTGCCCGGCTAACCATAGCCGGACAAATCAGCGGATTTAAGAGGCACTCCAGCGGGCATTGCTATTTTTCCCTGAAAGATCCTAACTCCCTTCTAACCTGCGTCATGTGGAAGAGTAAATTCAGCGCCGTAAAGTTCGCTCCCGAAGACGGCCTGGCGGTGCTCGCCACGGGCCACATTGATGTCTACGAACCGGCCGGAAGGTACCAGTTTTATGTGGACAATTTACAGCCGGCTGGCATTGGGGCCCTGCAGCTCGCCTTTGAACAGATGGTCAAGCGGCTTGAGGCCGAGGGCCTGTTTGAGGAAAAATATAAAAAACCGTTGCCGCGATACCCCATGCGGATCGGGATTGTCACCAGCCCCTCCGGCGCCGCTTTCGCCGATATTCGCGACAGTATCGCCCATCGCTGGCCTTGTGCAAAGCTTTCCCTCTTTCCGGTTCCGGTGCAGGGGAAAGAAGCTGCCGAAGAAATTGCCCGGACGATTCGTCAGATCAATCGGCAAAACCTGCGGTTTCGGCTGGATCTGCTAATCGTGGGCAGGGGGGGTGGTTCCCTGGAAGACTTATGGGCGTTTAATGAAGAGACTGTAGCAAGGGCCATTTTTGATTCACAGATTCCGATCATCAGCGCCGTCGGCCACGAAATAGATATCACCATCGCCGACCTGGCGGCCGATGCGCGGGCGTCTACGCCCACCAAAGCCGGTGTCCTCGCCGTGCCGGATATTCGCGAGGTTATGGCGGTCCTGTCCCAGGCCCAGAACCGTTTAATCCTCGGACTTGGCAGCAACCTGCGCTTCGCGCAACAGCGTCTGGCGACGATTCTGGCGAATCAAGTATTTCGCGACCCCATGGGGGCCTTGGGCGTTCCGATCCAGCGTCTGGATGAGCTGCAAATGCGTCTGATCCCTGCCATCCGACAAAACTGTCATGCCCTTCACAGACGCCTGATGGAGGCATACGAGCTTCTTCGGCGAATTGAACCCCGCCAGGTAGTGGCAAACCGGCGTCTGCGAATCAGCGAATTGACAGGAGACCTGCGGCAGGCTATTCGAGCCTCTGTGGTACAAAAGCAGTTGCAAAAGACGGCCCTTGAGAATACACTGCTGGCGTTAAATCCTCGATCGGTCCTGCGACGGGGGTATAGTATTACGACTAGTAGACAAACCGGTCAAGTGCTGCTGCGGGACGACCAGGTGGGGATGGGAGAGGAAATCGCGACCGAACTAGCCTCCGGACGGATCGAAAGCAGGGTTACAAAATGCAGTTCCGAACAGAAGGGCGACTTTTCCGATGGGAAAACAGAAAAAGCCGAATAACGATATCGACAAACTAGACTTCGAGCAGGCGATCACCTCGCTGACCGAGGTGGTGGAACAGATCGAGGACGGCCAAATCCCGCTGGCCGACAGCATCGACAAATACGAACGCGGCATGGCCCTGATCAAGCGATGCCGACTGATTCTGGCCGAGGCGGAAAAACGCATCGAAAAAATCAGTGCTGACAATGACAAAGAAAAGCCGGAAGAGTCCGATGGCTCACACATTACCCAAGAGAATGATGATCCCGAGGAACTCTTTTAAAAAAGTGGAAAGCGTAAACAATCGTCCTGGTGACTGGCGGCCAGTGACTCAAGACCAATGAGCGAGCGTGGCGGAATTGGCAGACGCGCCAGGTTTAGGTCCTGGTGTCCGTAAGGACGTGAAGGTTCGACTCCTTTCGCTCGCAGTC
>JAFGGE010000258.1 GCA_016930745.1 Sedimentisphaerales bacterium | reverse complement strand
CTGCATGTCCCAGCCGTTGAGAAAGGCATGGTCCGGTCCCTGGGCGATCAGCTTGAGGATGCTGGTGCAAACCCCCGCCGCATCGACGCGGGCCAGCAGTTGATCGGGACCGGGGTGGGGCACAGGAACCTGACGGACGGCAAGATTTTCAAATCCGCTGCCGGAGGCGGTAACCGCCTGCATTGTATCTGGGATGGTATATTCAGTTGCTTGGCGAAATGATTCAAATCGTTCCATGGTTCTTTCCCGGCGTTATCGCAATGCGGTGAGCAATTCCTTGAGATCTTTATAGTCCCGTTCCCGGGTAATCACGGAAAGCATTTTTCCGAAGTCGGTAATGTTGCCGTATCGATCCTGGAGCGGGGCCTTGATAAACAGCGAGGCGAAGAGATTGCCCATCTGGATCGCCTGATCGAAATCGCAGCCGCCTGCTCGGAAGGCATCGATATGCCGGGCGATATAGCTGATGAATCCGGCCCGGAACGAATCGCCCGCTCCGACCAGATCGATCACATCCCCGACCATAAAGCGGGATCGCGTCTTGGACGGCGCAGTCGAAGAATTTCCCCGGGATATATGCGTCTGCCAGGCGCCGTTGCTGACGGTTACGCCGAAAAGTCTCGTGCGATCCCTGCTGCCCCAGAATCGGCTGCTTAGAAACCGCAGAAAATTACTTACATTTTCCTCTTCGCTGCATTGGGACCAGTCGCGCGGCCGATCCAGGGTATTCTCGATCATCTGGGCTTCATCGGAGGAGGTAAAAAACAGGTCCAGCTCGCCCAGGAGCGGTTCGAGAAGGGCATATTCGGGTACCGGCTTTCCCGAACGGATGAGGGCGTGCGGATTGCCGGTGAGGGTATGGCTGTCGACAATGGTCACGCATCCCTGTTCTCGACACCAGCGAATGAAATCGGCCAGATCCTTGCCGCCATGGGCATCGCCGCGGTCGCTCAGGCCTGAATACATATAGTAGACGATACCGGGCTTGAGTCGCTCGATAGCTCCGCGAAAACGGTTAAAATCAAAATCATTGTTGGCATTGGGAAAATAAGCGATTCCGCCTCGCTCGTGTTCGCCCTTGTCATAGATAAAAGTCGTTCCGGTGGGCAATCGGCCATGAATGACCGTTTCGGTCATATCGACGTGGTTGGCCTTCATCGTGTCATAGAAAAAACGTCCCTGCGCATCAAGCCCGTCGAACTCGCCCTTACCGAGATTCACGCCGACAGCGACACGGAGCCCGGCCCGCGCCATCAAAGGAGCGGTATTGCCCGGCCCGCCCGCCGTCGCCAGGCCGCGGGATATCCAGTCGTGATATTGCCGTTGCGAATAGTCGGGCATATCGACGGTCCGGCACTTGGCCAGGCCGCCGGGTCCGACAAGTTTATCGGCAAAGGCAAATGCGTCGCTGCGAAGGTCGGCGACGGCCGTATTCAAGATGAGAACATCCACGCTCATATCGGTTTCTCCCTGCATCCGTTATCATGATATGTACTTCCCTTCGGAACAGGGATTGTACCGAAATGAATTGCCTGCGGCAACTATCCTCGTTATGATACTGGAAGATTTGCATGGTTTACTTCTTCGGAGGACCTGAAAATGAGGTTTCGTATTGTTTTGCTCGAATGGGTATGTCTGGTTCTGTTATTGGGTCCATGTCTTTTTGCCGCACCCGCCACGTTTGTCTGGATCGATGAACTGGATATCAGCAAGGCCGAGGCGGGATGGGGAACTTCCCAAAGGAACCGATCCGTCGAAGGCAATCCCCTGTCCATCGCGGGACAGAAATTTGAGCGAGGGTTTGGGACGCATGCCCCTGGGGCCTTCTGGATTCAACTGGACGGCTGGACAACGCATTTTTACGCGTTTGTCGGTGTCGATGACGAGGTGGGCCGATCTCCGGCGTCGGTGGAATTCATCGTGTTCGGTAAGGGCAAAATCCTTTGGCGCAGCGGGATTATGAAGGCCGGCGATCCGCCCAGGAAAGTAGAGGTGCTTGTGCGAGGCGTCAAACAGCTTGGATTGATCGCATCGGAAGGAAGCGACGGCAATCATTTCGACCATGCCGACTGGGCCGAGGCCCGGCTTCGCGTAACAGGTCAGCCGCCGCAGGCCATTGCCAAATCCTCCGCTGAACCTTATATCCTGACACCCCCACCGCCGCAGACACCGCGGATCAACGGCGCCCGGATCTTCGGCGTTCGTCCGGGATCGCCTTTCTGGTTTACCATTCCCGCCACAGGCCGGCGACCGATAACATTTTCCGCCAAGAATCTGCCCGATGGTTTGTCTCTGGATAAACAGACCGGCCAAATTACGGGTAAACTCGTTACGCCCGGCTCGCATATCGTCACATTGATGGCGGAAAACAGCCTGGGTCGCGACGAGAAACCGTTACGGATTGAGGTCGGAGAAGCTATCTGCCTGACGCCACCTTTGGGATGGAATAGCTGGAACTGCTGGGCCGGGGCGGTAGATGCCGAGAAAATCAAGACCGCCGCCAGGGCCATGGTCGATTCCGGGCTGGCCAATCACGG
>JAFGGE010000257.1 GCA_016930745.1 Sedimentisphaerales bacterium | reverse complement strand
TTCATTAATCTGTCTCCTGAAACCATTATCGTCTCAGGCGACAAATCCACCTTAATCACGCGCCCAGTTTTTGGGGAGTATTATAGCTCACTTCCAAAAGCCGGTGTTTCCCCAAGACAACCTCTCTCCATGAAATTAATCCATTCCGACTCCCACTTTACCTTCTGGAGAACAATGTATAGGGCCAAAGTGGAAAGGCTACGAAATGACCGTTGGAGCGGCACTGGTAACGTACGCCGGACCGTACATGCTGGCAGCCAAGGCAAACGCTCTTGTAGAGGCGGAAGTCCGCAAAGGCTGCCTGGCAACGGTATTGGGCAATCCGGTGGCTCTGGAGCCTGCGTATTCTCAGATTGCCGCCCCCAAAGATCTCACGGCCCTTGCGGACAAACCCTGCTGGATCGATGAAAATCCGCCCGCTGATGAGGAAATCGTAAGATTTCGTGTATGGATATCGCCGGATCAGCCATTTGACTGGAACTGCTTTGAGCTCTTCTTACGACAGCTTTGCCTGGTCTCCCATCGCGTAGGCCTGGAAATCACGGGCAACCAGGAAAGAATCACTGTGTCGCTTATGTGTCATCGAGAGGATATTCCCATTGTGACAACCGCCTTCTGCGGCAAACTCAAATTCTGTAAATTATCGACACTGGACAAGGATCCCTTTTTCGATGTCCGCCCCGAGGCGTGGGAAGATATCCAATTCTATGATTATCTTCCCGGCCCTCCGTATTCCCACCTTCTGACCCGGCCCAATGAACTGTATGTCTGTCCTTATGAATGTCTTATTACGGCGATTTCCAATATACCCGACCCTGGGGTAGGGATCTATCAGGTACTGTTTCAGCCGGTTGATCCAGCCCATAACTGGCACCGCAATATCGAAATTCTTATGGACCTGGAATATATCGTCAAGCTCGTAGCCAATGTTGGTCATTTCCAGCGGTATGCCATGCAGGCCCCTTCTGGGGACCTTCGCCAGATGGCAGGTCATGTAGAGACCAAGGCCCATAATGACAAACCCTTTTATGCCGCGGCCCTTCGTGTCGCGGTGCTTGGTACCGAGAGTTTTACACACGAATATCTACAATCGATGTCAACCTTCAGCACGTTGTTTCAGCATGGCGGCATACACCTGCAGGTTATAACCGAGGCGGATTATCAAGCCGTTCTTTCACCATCGCAGATACACCGGATGTTTCAGTTGGGCCTGACGTATCGGCCGGGCTTTCTGGTCAATTCCGCCGAACTCACCGGGCTTGCTCATGTTCCACCTGCCAGCATCGTCGAGCAGTTGGATATCTCTGGCGATACCCTGGATACATTATCTCTTACCAGCAACCATCTTTCCGAAGGTACTCGACTAGGCACCTGTACTATCGCGTCCGAAGAAAAGCCCGTCTGTATCCCGCGCAGTATCCGCATGCGCCATACACACCTTATCGGAAGGCCCGGCACAGGCAAATCAACGCTGGAGGAACACATGATCGTTGACGACATCAAAAACGATCAGGGTGTGGCCGTCCTTGACCCGCATGGAGATCTCTCCGAGCGATTGCTGGGGCTTATTCCGGAGGAATATGTTGATAAGGTCATCTACTTCGATCCGAGTGATCCCTACTGGGTTCCTCTATGGAATCCAATGCAAAAAGTGCCAGGCCAGGATATCGGTCGCATGACAGATGATCTGGTGGGAGTCCTGAAAAGCTTTGTTTCGGGCTGGGGCGACCGATTAGAGCATATCCTTCGTCACTGTATCTTTGCCCTGTTGCATCTTTCAGGAAGTACTTTGCTGGATATTGCCCATCTGCTTCGCAGCGGCTCGAGGGAAAGCGAAGTCATCCGTAAGCTTATCCTCGATATCCTTCAAAATGAAGAGGCACGCAAGTTCTGGGAGCATGATTTTATGCGTTACCGAGCGGACGAATTCACACCGCCGAAACATAAGCTCAGTAAATTGCTTGTTGGCGGCACTGTCTCACTGATGCTGTCGCAGCCGAACAGCCGTTTTAACTTCCGGCGGATTATGGATGACGGAATGATCTTTCTGGCCAACCTGTCGAAGCTGGGCACCGAGGTCCGTGAGGTACTCGGAGGTTTTATCCTGGCGATCATGCACAGTACAGCGATTAGCCGCAGTGATACCCCGGTAGAGAAGCGCAGGCCGTTCCAGATTTATCTCGATGAAGCACACCGGTTTGTCACTGATTCTCTGGAAGATATCATCGCCGAGACACGCAAGTACGCCGTCGGCATGACCTTTGCCCACCAATATATACATCAATTTGGCGCCCAGAAAACCAATGCCCTCGGCAGTGTCGGCACAACGATTGTCTTTAATGTGGATTCCAAGGATGCGGCGTATCTGGCGAAGGATTTTCAGGATCAGGTCAAACCGGATGACATTGTTAATCTGGAACTATGGCAGGCGGTTATACGTTGCGGGACAGATATCGCCAAGTTTACGACACTACCCCCGCTGGAGATACCGGAAAAGAACTTCAAAGAGCAGATTATCGCCAACTCCCGAAAGAATTACTACATGCCTGTACCGCAAGTTCACAGCATGATGGACCGGAGGAATAAGCAGGCGGATACGATGTCCCAATCGATAGCCGCTCCGGTCGAGGATAATGAAAAGCTCCAGGGCAAGGGAGATTGGAGTTATGATGAACTCTGATATCAGAGAACAAGCGGCACAAAAGGTGAAGGCAATTGTAGCCGAGCTTGACCCGACCCTGATAAAAAGTCGGTTTGATGAGCCGATTGATCTCGCCGTCAGACAATTTATTCACAAGGCAGGTTGTCCGATCTCCCCTAAAGAGTTTCACAGGATTATCACCGAATTTGTGTTGCACATTTACGATACGAGTTTCAATGCCCGGTGGATGGCCTCCATCGAACCGCTTGGCCTGGTGATGGAGCTGCTCGAAACCCACTATAACGGCGCCTATGGCAGGGGTTATATAGCCGCCGCTCTGGATGCCAACGATACCGGGGAAGGCGGTATGGATGCGGTTCTTACTCAGTTGGCGGAGATAATCAAGGATATCGAACGGCAAAAGTATGTCAATGCGGTTTTTGCCGTACACATCAATCCTGCCGACTGGCGCCTCAAATGTGAGATTGTCCGTATTCTTCTTGCATATTACAGGCCGTTTCTGCCAGAGCAACTGCGGATTTGCAAGCCGTGGGAACTGGTACACGAAATTCCATTCCTTATGTACCGATATATCGGCACCGATTCCGCTTTACAGGAGCTTTTGTGCTATCCGGAAAACTCATGGAAACGATAAACCGCCACACGCAGGAAAAGATAAGGATTTTCAAACGCTGTTTTACCGGCTTGGAAAATGTCTACGGCACTTATGATATAACAACAGGCAGGGTCAGACAAGTGAAAGAACCCGTGACAGATACGGTAATACGAAATCATCTGACCGGCAGACAATCCTATGGGGTTTATCTGCTGCGAGGGGAAATAACTTCCGCTCTAGCGGTTGACTTCGACCAGAACGACTTATCTTTGCCTGTCGCTTTTGCCGCAGAAGCAAATCGGTATGATGTCTCGACCTATATCGAGACAAGTAAATCCAAGGGATATCATGTCTGGATGTTCTTTGAAAAAGGCGGTGTCCTTGCACGCAAAGCAAGACTCGTAGCCCAGAAAATACTGGCCGATATGGGCAAGCCCCAGACCGAAGTCTTTCCCAAACAGGATAGCCTAAGCGGTATTTCCTATGGTAATTTCATCAATGCGCCGCTCTTTGGCCGGCTCGTGCCGAAAGGCAGAACCGTTTTCCTAAATCCCGCCGATCCGGCGGAGATATATCCCGACCAATGGGAACTGCTCCAAAATGTCCGGCGCATCACAGAAGGCAGACTGGATGCCATTATGGAGGGCTGCCGCTTAGATAAGCAGGCGCCCGGCGATGAAAAATCGGAGCAAAACAGTCGTTCGGATTCGGACAAGGCGACATCCTCCTTCGGCTTGCCCCCATGCGGTCGCCGGATGTTAGCCGAAGGTGTCGAATCGTACCAGAGGGTCTCGTGTTTCCGTCTGGCCGTTCATCTGAAACGGAACGGTCTGCCCTTCGATCTGGCGTTGGCTGCCTTGCAGGCCTGGGCAAAGAAAAACCACCCCGTAGATGGTAAAGGTATAATCACAGACCAGGAAGTCGAATATCAGACGAAATCCGCTTTTGAAAATTCCTATCGTAGTATGGGTTGTGAAGAGCCGGCTGTCGCAGCCTATTGTGATACGAACTGTCCTTTATATGCATACAAAACAGCAAAGCAATCAGTTTGCAGAATCGGAGATAAATAAAATGCTCACACTCAATGAATCGCCGATAGCCAAATCTGAGAAAACCATACCGGATATCCGCCAGCAAGTCCTCCAAAAGAGGTGCCTGCGCAAAGACCCTGACGGCAATCTTATCGAAACACCGGATCAGATGTATTGGCGCGTCGCGAAAACCATCGCTGAAGCAGAAGCCAGGTATGACACCCAGAAGCAGGTGCTCCAGTTCCTTCCGGAGATCTTCTACACGATGATGGCGGAAGGCAAATTCCTTCCCAATAGTCCTACCCTTATGAATGCCGCAAGAGAAAATGGGATGCTCAGCGCCTGTTTTGTCTTGCCGGTCGAAGACAGTATCCCCGAGATTTTCGACACAGTGAAAAACACAGCCCTGATCCAGAAGGCAGGAGGCGGGACTGGATTTGCCTTTGACAAATTACGGCCTACGGGGGATATAGTCTCCTCCAGCGGAGGGACCACGTCGGGACCGATGAGCTTCTGGCGGGTGATCGCGGAGACCACCAACGCGATTCAACAAGGAGCACACAGACGCGGAGCCAATATGGGAATGATGAGTATCGAACATCCGGACATACTCAAGTTCATCCACGCCAAACAGGACACCACGGATTTCTTAATTTCAATATCTCCGTCAAGATCACCGATGTATTTATGAGCGGGCTGCATAACAATCCTGATTCTGCTTATCTGGTTACCAATCCAAGGACCCAAAAACAGTATCTCCTTCCAAAGTCCATTGCTCTGCATTCCTATCGCCTGCAGGACCTGAGGCCCTCGAACGGGGACAGGAAAAATTGCTACACCGTCGGCGACGTTTGGAAGATGATTATTACGAACGCCCATGCCACCGGGGAGCCTGGTGTCTGCTTTATTGACCGTGTCAATGAAGATAATCCTACCCCGTCCCTTGGTAAAATCCATGCCACGAATCCCTGCGGGGAACAGCCGTTGCTGGATTATGAGGCTTGTAACCTCGGCTCTTTGAATGTGTCTAAATTCGTGCTGCCGGATGGAAGTGATCTGGATTGGCAGAATCTATCCACAGCGATTCATTATGCCGTGAGGTTTTTGGATAATGTCATCGATGTCAACTACTGGCCCATTCCTCAAATCCAACAAATGAGCCTTGGCAACAGAAAAATAGGTCTCGGTATTATGGGATTTGCAGATGCCCTTGTTTTATTGGGGATTCGATACGACAGCGAAAAGGCTGTCTGTTTCGCAAAACAATTGGGACAATTTCTCCAGCACCATGCGCATGCTACCAGCAGCAAACTGGCCGAAAAAAAGGGTTGTTTTCCCAATTGGCAAGGCAGTATATGGGATAGCGATTACCATACTCCCATGCGAAATGCCGCCTGCACCACGATCGCGCCCACAGGCAGCATTAGTATCATTGCCCAATGCAGCAGTGGAATAGAGCCCATATTCAGCCTGGCGTACAAACGCCGGGCCCTGGATGGCGAAGCGTTTGTACAATTGCACCCGCTTCTGGAAGAGTTGGGCACTGCACAGGGCTGGATGAATGAAACGGTGAAAACCATGCTGATGAGTGGAATCGATGTAAGGGACATTCCCGGGACCCCGGAACGTCTCGCGGAAGTATTGGTTACAGCCCATCAAATTGCACCCGAATGGCATCTTCGGATCCAGGCGGCTTTGCAGTCGAATCTTGATAATGCGGTTTCCAAGACAGTGAATCTGCCAGCCGACGCCACGGTGGAAGAGGTGGAAAAAATATTCCAGTTTGCGTTCGAGCTTAGGTGTAAAGGGGTAACTGTTTATAGGGACAGCAGCCGGGATAAGCAGGTGTTATCACTAACAAAGATGTCCGAGGCGTCCGAAGCAGTATCCCTGGAGCCCCGATCACGGATCCGGGTTACTACCGGTAAGACAAGCAAGTTCCGTATGGGCTGCGGGACCTTGTTCGTAACCGTCAACCAAGACGAAAAAGGATTATGTGAGGTCTTTGCCAATCTCGGCAAGGCAGGGGGGTGTCCGAGCCAGTCGGAAGCCACCTGCAGAGCCATTTCGGCTGCTTTGCGATCCGGCGTTGCCCCTACAGTGATTATTGACCAACTCGCGGGCATTCGTTGCCTGTCAACAGCCGTTGCGCGGAAAACCAACCAGGGGGTCAATGTCCTTTCCTGCCCGGATGCCATAGCGCAGGCGTTAGAGGAGGCTTTGGGTTTATCGGATATAGCGGGAAATCACTATTCCATCAAGAAATGTCCCGACTGCGGCCAGATTCTGCGATTCGAAGCAGGCTGCGATATCTGCAAAAACTGCGGTTACAGCAAATGCGGCTAGTTTGCTTACCCACTTATTATGGCAAAAAGGGCTGTTTGCTGTTATGATCCTCTCCCATGAGCAAAACAGATTTACCCAAACAAGTATCCTTGTCTTTCGATCAGGGAACACTCATGCTTACAGGCCTACCTCACAGCCATGTGCCTGAGCCGGAGGATTCCTGTATCTGGAGATGGGATACTCGTGTCGGAGCCTGGCGTTGTGATGCCATTCATTATGCGGAAACTCGTACAACCTTATGCGAGCTATTTGGACCCCGTTTTTCTGACGAAGTTATGAAACCCGAGGTCATTTCCTTTGCCAAAGTCGAACTGCCAAAACTAAGGCCGGAGCAGACGGAAGCACTTACTGCATGGCACCGGGCGGACTATCGCGGGCAGATCATTATGCCTACCGGAACCGGCAAAACCGAGGTGGCACTTGCTGCGATGGCTCAGACGAAAACCGCAACTTTGGTAGTGGCGCCGGTACGGGATTTGATGTACCAGTGGCACAGGCGGATTTTGCAGGCCTTCGAGTACGATGCCGGTATTGTTGGAGACGGCTTGTCCAATATAAAGCCGATTACGGTAACCACGTATGACAGTGCGTATATTCACATGGCTACAATGGGAGCCGGTTTTGGCCTTTTGATTTTTGATGAGGAGCATCATTTACCAGGCAAATGCCGGCGGGAGGCGGCTATTCTAAGCACTGCTGCGATGCGACTCGGATTAACAGCTACTCCCCAACGGTCGGATGATTTACATAAGGATCTTGATTGGCTCATCGGTCCTGTGGTTTATGATATGCCATTTAAGCAGGCCAGGGGTTCCACCTTAGCCGATTTTGATATCGTTCGTATTCCTGTGGCATTGAACGACAGCGAACAGAGGACATATGACCAGTGCAGCCGGACAATTCAGCACTTTATCACCTCTCGCCGGAAGGAGCTACCGGGGTACACCTGGCAGGATTTGTGTAAGGAATCCGGCAAAGACCCCCAGGCTCGTCATGCACAGAGGGCGTATTACCTCAAACAATCCATCGAAAACCGTGCCTCGGAAAAATTGCGAGTTCTGGAAGATATTTTCCGGTTGCATAAAGGACAACAGATTCTTGTTTTTGCAGGTTCGAATAGGATGGCCATCGAGGTATCTGGCCGTTTTCTCGTGCCGACGATTTTGTCGCATACCCGCAAACACGAACGGCATGCTGTACTGGATGGATTTACGAATGGCCAATTCGAGGTTCTTGTTGCCAATCGTGTTCTGGATGAAGGGGTTGATGTCCCTGAAGCCAAAGTGGCCGTAGTGATCGGCGGACAGGGTTCAATGCGTCAGGCCAAACAGCGACTTGGCAGGATTCTGAGAAGAACCGGCAATGCCAGGGCCACGTTATACGAAGTCATCTGTGAGAATACCAAAGAAGTTCATCGTTCCCGCAAAAGGCGAAGAAGCGATGCTTACGAGCGAACAATCCATCGTAGAGTATAAGTCAGGCCGGGCTATCCCCGACCGGTTGACTCAGAGTACGCATCGGCATTATACCGAATATGCCGAGAGGATGCTCTCCATCTACCGGGAAGGTATCGGCCAGCAGCGGCACTGGCTGCATCGTCAGATTGAATCGATTCTGGCGGACGAACCGGATTGTCCCATCCGCCGGATTCAGGCACTGTGCAAACTGCTGGATGACCAAAGTACTTTCCAGACCGACCCGGAAGGAAAAGCAGCAAAACTCCGTTTACAGGTGTTTTCCGAAGCTGGATGTTTCCATCCGCTTGTGGAGCAGGCTGACCAGCTTTTCGAGTATGAGGAAAAAAAGATAAATACCAGACTTTCAGAAAAGCTCGGTTTATCATGGGACGCGATCGAACAGAGTCTCTACAGCGATGTGATCGACTTTCAGCGACTGGAACGATTCGATGGATACCCCCATGCCCCGGCTTTGCTGTCCCGATACAATGTTGCTCAGCTTCAGGCCTGTCTCTATAGAGCGGAAAGTATGATCGTTTCAGCAGCGGATGATTTCAAAACCATTCTCCGCTATGCCAAATTAGCTCACTTGATGCATGATATAGTGCGTTTAGAGGCATCGAAATACCGTATCACTTTTTCAGGACCAGCCTCGGTATTGCACGAAACCCGTCGATACGGCGTCAACTTTGCTAGGTTTCTACCGGCTTTACTGGCCTGTAAAGGCTGGGAAATGACAGCCTTGGTTCATACTCCCTGGAACAAACCTGCCAATCTTATTCTTTCCGACAAAGATGGTTTCACAAGTCATTTCCCTTCACCGGACGAGTTTGATTCCACACTGGAAGAATCTTTCGCTACGAAGTTCGGTACACAACGTAATGGCTGGCAATTGATTCGCGAGGGTGAAATACTCCATGAATACCAGAAGACTTTCGTTCCGGATTTTGTTTTTCGACATGAAGATGGCGCCGAGGTACTTATGGAAATTGTTGGGTTCTGGACACCGGAGTATCTGGCGCACAGGCGAGAAACCTTACAGCAATTTCTACATCACAGAATCTTACTTGCAGTCCCGGGAAAATCCTTGCGAGAGGGGGTATCCATTGGAGAAAATGTGCTGGTCTATAAAACAGCCTTGAAGATTGAGACAATAATGGAAGCTCTGGAGCGAATCCGAACGAAACACAGTTCCTAGTCAACGATGATGGAGAAGATTCAAAAAGCGTTAGCTAAATATTGGGGCTACTATGAATTTATGCCTCTGCAGAAAGAGGCGATGGAGTGTATCAGCCGTGGGCAGGATTCGATTGTGGTTCTGCCGACCGGTGGGGGTAAATCGCTTTGTTTTCAGGCGCCGGCCGTAACGATGCCGGGACTTGCCGTTGTGGTCTCGCCGTTGATATCTTTGATGAAGGACCAGGTTGATGCCTTGGCCGAATGCGGTATTCCTGCTGCGCGTATTGATAGTTCTCTTTCATCCAACGAGCAGAAAGCTGTCCTTGTGAAGATACACGATAAAACGCTTAAACTTCTTTACTTGGCTCCCGAACGGCTGATTTCAGATGGTTTTCTTGAGATTCTGCGAAAGGTTGAATTGTCGTTTATCGCGGTTGACGAAGCCCACTGTGTCAGTATGTGGGGACACGACTTCAGGCCGGAATATCGCCAGTTGGGGCTATTAAAGCAGATTTTCCCTGGCGTTACTATTGCCGCCTACACAGCGACGGCTACGGAACAGGTTCGCAATGATATTGCGGAGCAGATGCGTCTTACAAATCCCGAAATGCTAATCGGATCATTTGACAGACCCAATCTGGTTTATAAAGTTCAGCCGCGAAAGAACATCATAAAACAGGTTTGTGCCGTGCTTGACCGACACAAAGGGGAATCCGGCATTATCTACTGCATCCGGCGCAAAGATGTCGACAACATGTGTGTCCAACTGGAAGGTCATGGCTATCATGTTGCACCATACCATGCCGGGATGAGTGACGAAGACAGGAAAATAAATCAGGAGGCCTTCATCGAGGAGAAGATCGATACTATTGTTGCTACAATTGCATTTGGCATGGGTATCGATAAGTCAAATGTGCGATATGTGATTCACACAGGTATGCCTAAGTCACTCGAACACTATCAGCAGGAAAGCGGCCGGGCAGGTCGTGATGGTCTTGAGGCGGAATGCTGCCTGTTCTATTACGGCGGAGATTATGGCATCTGGAAGAGCTTGATGGACGATATGCCGGCAGAAGCTCAAAAGATAGCCATGGTCAAGCTCAGCGGAATGTATCGCTACTGTACTGGCGGCGTATGCCGACATAAGGCGATTCTTCGATACTTCGGCCAGGATATCAACAAAGAGAACTGCGCTGCTTGCGACATGTGCCTGGGCGAACTGGATTACATAGAGGATGCCTTAGCAACTGCCCAGAAGATTTTGTCCTGCATTGTTCGTCTTCACCAGCAATATGGCGGCCACTATAACGCGTTGGTGCTAACCGGCTCGGAAGATAAGCGAATCATAGAAAATAACCATCATAAGCTAAGTACCTATGGCTTGCTTAGCGACTATTCAAAGCACATTGTACAGGATTGGATTGAACAGCTTATAGGACAGGGTTACATTGAAAAAACCGGGGAATACAACGTTCTGACCGTAACTGCGAAAGGCTGGGCCATTTTAAAAGGCAAGGAAACACCCCGTCTGTTAAAACCGGCAGAAAGACAGGCAAAAGCCTCAACGGTTGCCGCCGATTCATGGGATGGTGTGGATCGGGGATTATTTGAAGCTCTGCGAAAGTTACGGGCGACGATTGCAGGCCAAAAAAGGATTCCCGCTTATATTGTCTTTAGCGATGCAGCACTGAGAGATATGGCCAGACGAAGACCTTCTACACGAGTAGGGTTTCGGGAAGTTAAGGGAGTGGGCGAAAAAAAATGCCGGCAATACAGTGACATTGTTCTTGCCGCTATTAAGGATTACTGCCAGGCGAATTCCCTGGAGATGGATATTGGTGTACATCCGGAAACAGTCTCAGCCGAGTTACAGGGTAGTAAGCCCAAAATGTGTTCAAAAATGAGCGAGGCAAGACAGCTTGCCTTCCAGTTGTTCGAGCGGAAACTTTCTGTAGAAGAAGTGGCAAAGGCTGTGAATCGAGCAGAATCTACGGCAATCCAATACCTGATCGAGTACATTAACCGAGAGAAAATCAACAATCCATACCCTTGGGTAGATGAGCAAACCTTTGGTTGTATCATCGATGCTATGAAACAAGCGAAAGGGGGGCAGATGAAGCCCATCTTTGATTTTCTGAACGGCGAAATAGGTTACAACCAGATACGAATCAGCCTGGCGTGTCTTCGCAACAATAGGTAACTACCATCGGATCAAATATCCGATGCTCACATTTCCCTGCATTTTTAAGCCATAGACGAAATTTGGAATTAAGCGACTTTGCTGCCACATTCAGAACAGTATCTGGGATTTCCCAGTAACCGTTTATCACACACTGGACAAGTCCGCGTTATAGCCAATCTGCCTTTGCCAGGATTAACCAGCAGGATTAAAAGTGCAATGATCACTGTGATTGCAGAACCGGTCAGAAAATTTTCGCGTAACCAATTGGCCTTCGCAGGTACTCCTTTTTCGGTAAGCCAGTTGGCCACAACCAACACATTGCCTAGAAGCAGAATCATTCCAATCAATGATATCACGATAATCTTTCGAATTGTCAAAGTCATGTTTCACCCTTTCCAATAATACACTATCAACAATAGCAGCATAGCGCGGTCTAAAAAAAAGCGCAAGAAATATTTTTGCTTTTCCTTCAGATTTGTCGTAAGTAACGTGCGGCGGCGCACTTACAACGCAAAAAATGTTCTGATTTCTCTTTTCATAGCGGTAGCAATGAAATTATGTAGATATGAATTACTAGAAGATCAAAAATTCCTTGGATACCTTGCCCAAGGGATTACAAATCCCAGGGTATGGCAGGGGAGTTACCTCCGGGTTGACCACCCGGAGGTGGCAGAAAAGAACGCATGAACTTGAGCCATGGATTTGAAGTTCGTTGTTCTAAGTGAGCAACCTCTAGATAACCTTCTTCATGATATAGAGTTGGAAAGAAACTGGACGAAGATTGTTTACATGAAACTGGCGATTTGCTGACTTCTGAGCCCTGCGAAAAAGGGAAGGGGAATTCAAGGTGATCGGACTCCAGCACTTCTGCTGACGGGGAAAATCCCACTCTGGCTATAGCTTTTTCCAAGTTATCTGCTAAAATATTTTGGTCGATTCTGCACAAAGGCATAGTGAAGCTTAATGGATAAATAGTGTGGACGGGGCGAATAGAAATGTTTTGGTCGTATGACTATACTCCATATCTTTGGGTTGTTCTCGCATTTCTTGCTTTGTCAACCGTTCTGATGATCCAAGGGATTCGATGCCGGTTTGCCCCGGGTGCTATCTCCTTTGTCGTGCTTTTGGGGGCGGTGATGTTGTGGATGTCAGCCAGGGTTCTATCCATAGCCAGTACTGACGAGGGAGTGCGGATTCTATGGTTCAAATTCCAGGCAAGCCTCATACTTCCATCGGTAACTGCTGCAATGTGCTTTGCAATTGAGTATGCGGGGCTGGGCAGGTTCTTGGGCCGGCGAATCCTCGTGGTATTGGGCGTTGTGCCTCTCGCGTTCATTTTCATGATCCTGACGAACCACGTCCATCATCTCGTATGGACGCGCATCTGGCTTTATGATTATGTTCGCAGCGATAACGGGCCGGCATCTGACTGGGCGGCGGCTTATGTCTACTTTTTAAGCCTTCTGCACCTGCTGGTGTTGATCTGGCTTTTTATACATTCCCCTCGACACCGGGCGATCGTTGTGTTTCTTATGATTTCGCTAATGAGCACCCGAATTGCCTTTATATCAGAGGCCATGCACTGGAATTCGACCATACGCGTCGATCTTATGATCGTGGTCGTGACTCTTGCTATTCTTCCCTATGCGGTGGCTATTTTTCGCTTCCGCATGTTTGACGTGGTGTTGGTGGCACGCAACGTCATCATTGAACGGATGGAGGACGCAATAATTGTGGTGGATAGCGACAATCGAATTGTTGATCTGAACAGAGCATCGCACGAAATATTAGGCCTAACAGGATCCAGATGGATCGGTTGCAATCTTGCAGATGCAGTGCCCTCATCTCCGTGGCGACTGAAGCTGATTCAAGCTTCCGAAAAAGGACGAAACGAAGTCTGTCTACCAAATAATCGTTGTTATCAGGTTTCCATCTCCCCTCTGGTCGACGAGCGGCAAGTGGTGTTGGGTCGTATCATTTTATTACACGATATAACCGAGTTAAAACAGGCTGAGATGCAGCTTTTGGATAATCAGCAAAAACTGACCATATTAAAGGAACGGGAGTTGCTGGCACGCGAATTGCACGATGGTATCGGTCAAGTGCTTGCCGCTGCTCAACTGCAGATCACTTCGGCACAGGAGCTTCTGGCCCGGGGAGATTCAGCCTCGGTCGAAACCTGCCTTCGCTGTGCCAGTGATGCCACGCAGGAGGCCAAAAAGTCAATTCGCGAATATCTGCTTGGAGTCAAGGCCCGTTCCTCGTCCCAGCAGAGCTTGGTATCCGTACTGCGTCACTACCTCACCCAGTACCGTGACACCTACGGAATCCGGACTGAACTGGTGGTTCCGCCCGAATTGGAGGATCAGCCTATCGATCCCGTCGTCGAGTCACAGCTCCAGCCGATCATTCAGGAAGCGCTCACCAATGCGCGGAGACATGGCCGGGCTCAGTCGGCCCGGGTCGTTTTCGGGCGGTTTGACGGGCAGCTTTCCGTTACGATCGAAGACGATGGCTGCGGTTGGGATCCCGGCATCGTTGCCGCAGAACAGGGATTCGGGCTGCGGTCGATGCACGGCCGGGCGGAAGCGATAGGAGGCGTTCTGGAGGTGAGCTCGGAGCCTGGAAAGGGGACTCGTGTGAGTATTCAGGTGCCTTGTCGAAGGAAAGAAGCATGAGGATCCTGCTAGTGGATGACCACCCGCTATTCCTGGATGGACTCAAGACCCTCCTGACAGTTCGGGGATTCGACGTGGTGGGGACAGCCCGCGATGGGCTGGAAGCAATCGAGAAAGCACATCGCCTGAAGCCCCAGGTCATTCTTATGGATCTTGAGATGCCCCATCTGGGCGGTTTGGCCGCCACTCGCTCGATCAAGACGGAACAGCCGGAGGTCAAGATCGTGATGTTAACCATGTCGGCCAGCCATGAAGATCTTTATACGGCGATTCGGGCTGGGGCTTGCGGCTACGTCCTCAAGACCGAGGACACTGATAGCTTCTTTCAATTGCTTTCGGACCTGCTGCGGGGCGAGGCACCTCTGTCTGCCAGCATGGCCGCCCGGGTCCTGGAGGAATTCGCCCGGCAGGAGAGAGATCTTCCATCGGGGACATCCGACGCCAGTCAGGAGGAACCTCTCACACCCCGCCAGGTCGAGGTCCTCTCGCTGGTGGCCCAGGGCCTGATCTACAAAGAGGTTGCGGCCAAGCTCTTCGTCACCGAACAGACCGTCAAGTACCACATGGGTCAGATCATCCAGCGGCTTCACCTGAAGAATCGTCGGGAAGCGATCGAATACGCCCGGAGCAGGAAGCTGGACCGGAAGTGACAGGCTAGCAGGTCTTTTCCGAGGTACCATGCTTCTTGCAGGCCTTCCGACGGTCGGATCGGCCGTCTGGATCTGTCCTTGCTGTAATCGCTTGCGTCTCATAGGGACCTTTTCTGCAACCAAAAATCCTTCTACAGGGAAATCCAGTCCACTCAATGGCCTACATTCAGGTAGATGGGCCAGCCCCTTCTGCGAGGGCGTTTGAATCAAGTCAATCCCACGCATTCATACGGGGCCAGGGAGACCTATACTTTTTTGTGCTCCTTCCTATACCTAAACTATACCTCAGGTTCATTGTGGCGAACTGCGCTTGCCACTATAATCGTGTTGAATTTAGACTGCGTCGTTTCAACATTTATGGTTTGGTAGAAACAGAACATGCTAAAGACGCGAACCCTGGCTCTATAGGGTGGATCTTTGGGAATGTCCACCAGAAGCCACCACTTTGGTTGGAATCCGGGCGGTAAGTAGTTTTGTTTGCCGTTATACACAGCAAGAAACGCATATGGTCATTTGGTTTGGCCGGAGGTTATGTGTTCAAAGGGTGGTTTAGGAATAGGCTAGGGGAGAAAGGGCTGACGCCTGAGGCCGGTTCACAGTCGGCAAGGTTTCAGGTGGAAGTTCTGGAACCGCGTCTACTCTTATCCGCAAGTCTTGAGAGCCAACTTTATAGCCCGCTGGTTTCTGAAGTGTCCCAATCCATGTATGCGATCCCCTCTTCTATAGAGGTCGATTTGTCTGAAATTGCTGCCACTTCTCAGGTGTCTTCGGTCGCGACTGAGGACTTCCGGGGGGCGGCTGAAGAGGGAGATGCTCACTCGGATGACCAGGGCGCCGGCTCTTCCCTGGAGACACTGGCAGTACTTCAACTGCCGAAAATCGCTCCCGAGGAGAATGATGCGAATTCGCTCTCTCCCGGAATCCAGGCCGAACAAAATGAACCAGCGACGGGAGAGCTTTGTGTAGCTTTGGAGTGTTTACAGGTCGGGCCGGCAGAGGCCTGGGAGGACGGTCAGAACGAGGAATCGGATGGACCCATCTGTTGGGATTCGCCCGTTGAATCTAGATCGACTGAGGAGTTGGTGGCGACGCTGCATGCGGCGAATCCCCCTCCACAAGAGGCCTCTATCCTGTTCGCAGACACCACTGACAAAGCGGCCGATCTGGGCCCGGTGATCGAGGAAGCGATCCGTCAGTGGTCAAACCTGCCGACAGCCGAAGGCCTACAAACCCAGCTGGAGCAGGTAAAAATCGGGGTCGCTGACCTCCCGGAGGGGGTTTTGGCCCAAACAACGGGCTACACAATTCTTCTGGATGTATCCGCTGCAGGCCATAGTTGGTTCATCGATACAACGCCCTCCTGTAACGAAGAGTTCACTTTTGACGCCAACCTGGGCCGATGGGTTGCAGATCCCACAGGTCCGGCGTACGGGCGGGTCGACCTGCTGACCACACTGCTGCACGAGATCGGCCACGTACTCGGATTGGACCATGACGCTGACCTTGCCGTGATGACGGAAACGCTTGGGAGCGGCCAGCGCGCGTTGCCGGGCGACAGCGGCCGTTCCTCATTGCTTCGGGTTTCAGACCCGGTACACGGCAATCTGACATTCGATTCCAACACGCTCACTCTGGATGCCAGCGCCGAAACCGGACCGATTACTTTCCGGATCTTCGATAGCGATAGCGACGCTACGGCGGATGACGTCGAGGTGACCGGTGCCGCCAGCGGCAATGGCGTTTATGTGAATGTCGGCACAATCGTCGGCGGCTCGGGGGATGACAAGCTGACCGGCCCGGATATAGCCTCTGCCTGGCAACTTACCGGCGCCGATGCCGGCAGCGTCAATGACCTGGCCTTCAGTGGGATTGAGAGCATCACCGGCGGCAACGACGCAGACGAGGTCTGGGTGAGTGAAAGTGGCTCCCTTACGGGGACAATTGACGGCGGTGCTGGGGAGGACCTTCTGGTCGGTCCGAACGTGGCGTCCAGCTGGCAAGTTAACGCAGCGGATGCTGGCACACTGAACTGGGAGACCACCGTCGACCAGAGCACCTTGAGTATCTCCCTCGGCTTCAGAGACATTGAGAACCTGGCGGGGGGCAGCAACGCGGACGCGTTCAAGGTCGGCCAAAGCGGCTCGTTGACTGGTGTACTCGACGGTGGTACCGGCATGGATCGCCTGGACTATTCTGCCTGGACGTCCGGGGTCATAGTCAACCTGTCCATGGGGATTGCGCCCTCGACCTTCCGGATTACGGGTATCGAGAATGTCACCGGCAGTTCTCGCGATGATATCCTGATTGGCGACGACAATGCCAACCAACTGATCGGCGGAGGGGGCAACGACATCTTGGTGGGTGAGGCCGGCGACGATATCCTCACAGGTGGGATCGGCAACGATACTTACCTGCTCACCCCCGGGGACACGGACACGATTACTGAGCTTGCAGGTCAGGGCACCGACACTCTCGACTACTCCGCCTACCTGGCCGACAGCCCGGTTACTGTCGACCTGACGGGGGACACAGCGACGGGGACGAATGGCGTCGCAAACATCGAAAGCGTTGTCGGCGGTTCCGGCGACGACATTCTGACCGGCGATGCCAATGCCAACTCGTTGACCGGAGGGGCGGGCAACGATGTTCTAAGTGGTGGGGGTGGCAACGACGCTTTGACGGGCGGAGCAGGTGATGATACCTATGTGTTCGCTGTCGCAGGCGGCACGAATACAATCACCATCGCCGAACTGGAAGACGAGGGCATCGATACCCTTGACTACTCCGCATACCCAATCCAGATCGCCGTGGCGGTCGATCTGGCGGCGGGTACAGCGACCGGGACCAGTGGTGTCGCCAACATCGAGGACGTGATTGGCGGTTCCGGCAACGATTCGCTGACCGGCAACGAGGGTGCCAACCGTCTGGCTGGCGGCCGGGGGAACGACACGCTGACCGGCGGGGCAGGCGACGATACTTACGTCCTGAACCCCGACGGCATCGATACGATCATCGAGACGGGCGGGGGAATTGACACCCTTGATTACTCCGCTTTCACGACGCCGGTGGTCGTCAGCCTGGCGGTGAGTACTGCGCCCGGGACCAACGGAATCTCCAGTATCGAGAATCTGGTGGGCGGCTCTGCCGATGACACGCTGACCGGCGATGCGAAGGCCAACCGGCTGGACGGGGGCCCGGGGAGTGACACCCTGACTGGCGGACCTGGCGACGACACGTACGTCTTAAATCCGAACGGTATCGACACGATTATCGAGATGGGCGGGGGCAGCGATACCCTTGATTATTCTGCTTTCACGACGGGGGTGACCGTTAGCCTGGCTGAACCCGCTGCACCCGGGACTTACGGAGTCTCCGGAATCGAAAACCTGCTTGGCAGCTCAGGTGACGACTCGCTGACTGGCGACGCTGGCGCCAACCGGCTGATGGGCGGCCCGGGTAATGACACGCTGGCCGGCGGAGGTGGGGATGATACCTATGTTCTCACGCCGGACGGCGGCGCCGACACGATTACTGAATCTGCGGGCGAGGGTACGGACACGATCGTCGGGCCTGATGTGGATACCGACTGGATCATTACTGACGCTGACTATGACCTGGATGGCGACGGAACCCAAGATCTGTTCCTCGGGTCGGACAGCGGTGTGATCACGGGCGGTACGACATTTGTCGGAATCGAACACGTAATCGGCGGTAACGCCGACGATAATTTCAAGTTCGAGGGGGGAGGCTCCATCTCCGGGAGCATCCAGGGCGGAGGCCAGGTCGATGGCGACGCCATCATCGGGGCGGCCAGGATCAATATCTGGAACATCACCGGCCCGAATTCGGGCACGCTGAACGGCTACAATTTCAGCGGGATTGAGAACCTGATCGGCGGCAACACGAACGATACCTTCTTATTCTCTGCTGTCGGTTCGATCTCCGGCATCGTCAGCGGCGGTCCCGACTGTGGCGCCGACTACAGCCAAGAGGATTACGACCAGGGCGAAGTGCAGGGCATCGTGTTGGGAGTTGATACGATCGACTACTCGGCACTCCTTGAGCCGTTGACCGTGGATCTGGAGGAGGGCACGGTTATGGCCGGCACCACGCCGCTGGTGGGAGGCCATGACGCGATCGACGCCTTTATCGGTTCGGCAGGGAGCGACACTGT
The DNA here is from genome assembly GCA_016930745.1 of Sedimentisphaerales bacterium. Taxonomy (GTDB): domain Bacteria; phylum Planctomycetota; class Phycisphaerae; order Sedimentisphaerales; family Anaerohalosphaeraceae; genus JAFGGE01. The sequence continues at coordinate 2,117 of JAFGGE010000257.1, read as the reverse complement.
CATCGGCTACGATCTTGCGGAGTTGTTCTGGACCATCACCGGCCCGGATGAGTTCACGGTCGCCGCGATCTCGTTCCGGGGTTTTGAGAACCTCACGGGCCAGGACGACAACATCGACGGCTTCATCGTCGAGGCTTTGGGCAGTCTCTCAGGGCTCATCGACGGTGGAACAGGTGGGACCGACGGCTTGTTCATCACCACCACTTTCGGCATCGGAATGGTCGTGGACATTGATGACACCAACGGCTCCGGCACCACCGACCCGACGGTGTACGGAAAGGCGGTGCAGTATGAGAATTTCGAGCCCCAACAGTTCGCCTTCTACGGCGATCTGCAGAACGTCGTTATTGCCGGATCGATCTTCGACGACACGATACGCGTTTATGGCATCGACCTTGACGGCGACGGCATCAAGGAGGCTGTGAGGATCGAGCGCAGCAGCTCGACTTACACGATCGATGAGATACAGCTTGCCCTGCTGACCTCCCTGCGTATTGAGGGGCGGGCCGGGACTGACACAATCAATGTCGAATCGCTTCCCGCGAACTTTGGCGGTAGCGACGGCGCCGACCTGATGATTTGCGGCAGCCACATGCCGGTGTTCGAATCCGTGGCGCAGATGCCCGCCGATGATCCGTTCATCGACCGGGTCAATTTCACCGGCAGCATCGATCTGAAGGATGGCTGCCTCGATGTTTGGGCGGATCGCATCACGGTCGCTGACAACGTCGTTATTCAGACGACCAGTGACATCACGTTTCGCCCCCGCCTGATGGGGATCGCGGAGCTGGAGAACCTGATCCCGCTGGGCTTCGCCACGGACCGCAAGGTCAGCATCACGATCGGCCAGAACGCCAGGCTCATGGGCGCTGAGATCTCGCTGTTTGCCCAGGCCGAGGATAAGAGTATCGCCGACACCGCCGGTGCCCCCAAGGAGGTCGAGAACTTCGTCATCGAGCCCCTGATGGGCCAGCTCGCGGACCTGATCGCGCTGCCGGTGAAAGTGCTGGTCAAGAGCTGCACCGCCACCATCACGCTTCGGCAGGGCGCCCAGCTGATCGCTACCGGGCCGATCGGCATCTACGCGACCGCGGCGGCCGACGCTTCGGGGATCGCCAAGGGCAACCTGATCAGCGTCGGCTACGCCCAGGCCAAGGCGTATGCGGATATCATCATCGAAACCGGCGTTGTGATCCAGGCGGCCGAAGCGATTGTGATCACCTCGACGGGAGAATCCAAGGCCGGCATGAAAGTCGATACCAAGCACAAGATCGACAGTTTACCCAAGCCCAGCGGTACACCGTTCGCAATCGCCCTGGGTGTCTCCTATGCCAACAGCTCTTCCCACGTGACCATGGCCCAGGGGGCCAGTATCACTTCGGGCCGGACCGTCAACCTTACTGCCAAGGGCAAGATCGAGTCCGAGGCGGAGGCCGAGAGCGGCCTGTTCGCCGATGGCAGCCTCGGCCTGGCCTTTGCACTGGAGTTCTCCAAGGCCGACATCGATACCACGGTGGACGGGACCATCATCGCCGAGTGCGACTCGGTCGGCGGATATGCGGTCAAGCTCGAGATCGACCCGACGGTTGGCCTCAATCCGGATGGGACGCCACAGATCGGTTACGTCGATTACGCCCACGACAGGATCTACGTCGGCCCGAACGCCCTGATCACCGAGGACACGGTCACCTACACGAATCGGCGCGGCGTCAGCATCGGAAACCTGGTCAACGGGCGTGAGTACTACATCGTCACCGACGGCGACGGCTGGATCCAACTTGCCGAGAGCGAGATCAACGCCATCCGCGCCGACCTTGGCGAGAAGCAATGGCTGGTCGACCTGAAGGACAAGTCCGGCAGCGAGCTCGAGACGGCGAACAACCAGAAGAGTTTCACCGGGGTCCAGGTCAACTCGGCCGACGACACGATCACTCTCGAACGCGACGATCCGGTCTTCAACACCTTTGAGCTGGGGCAGGCAGTCGTGTTCAAGGCAGGGACGGGATGCTCGATCGGTGGACTGATCCCAGGCAACACCTATTACATTATCACCAGCACAACCGAGCAGGACATCCAGGGCGACAGCCGCTTTGCCAGCAAGCAGATCATCCGGCTGG
>JAFGGE010000256.1 GCA_016930745.1 Sedimentisphaerales bacterium | reverse complement strand
GTGCGTAGGAATTATTGCGTTGTCCAGGCGTTGGTCCGTCCGTGCCTCCTCCGGAGGTGGCGATCAGGCGGGCGTCGAAGTAGCAGTCGCTGCTGCCGCTGCGCAGGACATTGAACAATTGCACGGCGATCACATTGGCGCCGGGAACCAGGTAGCTGTGCGGATTGGGCAAGGGGAACGTGTCGTAGCTGTTGCTTTCCCTGGCGCTGATCCCCAGATCGGAAAGTTGTGTCGAATAGCTTAATTCCTCCGGCAATCCATGGCTTGTAGTCACCCGTGTGCCGTTGATCCAGACATTGAAGCCGTCGTCGTACAGGATCTCCATAACCAGAGAGCCGATGGCGTCCACATCGTTCACGTCGAAGGTTTTGCGCAAATACACCGTGGAATAACTTCCGTTCATGTCGCCAAGCCATGTGCCCATGGATACGCTGTTGTCGTATCCGATGGGAGCGTTGCCCTGCGACCAGCCGCTGTCGTTAAAGCCGAGCTGCCGCCATGCTCCCTGCTGGACCGAAGGCTCCTGGGTGCCCTTGAAATACCGCCAGGTTTGATTGGAGGCGACCAGGGCGTTCTGGCCCCCGCCGGAAACCACGCCGGACAGCTTCCAGTTGCCCCCCAGGTCGTTGTCCAGGGCTGGATGGATCAATTCGATGGAATGTCCCGGCGGATCGCCTGCCGTCGGCCAGGGAAAACCCAGTTTATACGTGACTTCATCGACAATCGTACCGGTATTATTACGAAGGGCGATCCGTTCCCCGTCGTTGTCCAGTCGTCCTTCGAAAACGCCGTTAGGGGCAAAACCGAATTTGGTCTCAAAATGATTGGCATCCTGTGTGACGACATAATAACCATACGATGCTATCTCGGCTCCATCCGGGAATACATATTGAACGCCGTCGGTAAACGACCAGCCGGTCAGATCGACGGACTGATCGGAGAGATTATACAGCTCGACGAATTCGACCAGTTCGGTTTTGGGTTCGGGATCGTAATGGATTTCGTTGATGACCATAGGAACATCCATCTGTGTGCTCCAGTCCCGGGCCAGCAGGGCGAAATCGGCCCCGTCGACGATTCCCTGCCCGTCGATATTGGCCGGGCTGTCCAGACCGGAAAGCCAGTCCTGACTGAACATCCAGAGATCCTTGATATCGACCTTAAAGTCCTGATAAATATCCCCCGGCAAAAAAGCGGCGATGGCGCTGCCCGCAAGGCAGACACATACGATGGCCGGCAAAATCCAGCACTTGCGCCGGTAAGCCATACTGTATCCTCCGAAATCTTGAATCCTATGGCGTAGATACACCCTCATCGCGGCAGGGTCCTCACGAATCCCGCCTCATACCCCCATCCGCCCCCAGGGCGTGATGCTGATTGTCCGATAAAGCAGGGCTCTATCGATACCGTATTATACCCGATTTGGAGTTAAAATGCAACCACAAGAGGCGCCGATGGCCCATTTTTTACCCAAAAACCCGATGGAAGACGCCCTTTATCGGCTTTTTTCTTGTCCTTTCCCGCCCGTTCGGCATAATAGGGCCGTTTTCAACAGGCACAGGAGAGCACAAATGCCGGCAACCGAAACGATCCTCCAGCTCGTCGAACGCTTCGACCGAAACCGCGACGACTATACCTCCGACCGCTACAACGAGGCCCGCCTTCGCACCGAATTCTTAAATCCCTTCTTCGGCGAGCTCGGCTGGGACGTCCATAACAGTCAGGGCTATGCCGAGGCCTACAAAGACGTCATCCACGAAGACGCCATCCGCATCGGCTCGGCCCTCAAGGCCCCCGACTACTGCTTCCGCATCGGGGGAACCCGCAAATTCTTCGTCGAGGCCAAAAAGCCCTCCGTCAGGATCAGGGACGAGCAGGACCCGGCCCTTCAGCTTCGCCGCTATGCCTGGAGCGCCAAGCTGCCACTGTCGATCCTTACCGATTTCGAGGAATTCGCCGTCTACGACTGCCGCATCCGCCCCGGCAAGACCGACAAGGCCGACCGCGCCCGCATCCTGTACTTCACCTTCGACCAGTACCCCGACTGCTGGGACGAGATCGCCTCTGTCTTCAGCCGGGACGCCGTCCTGAAGGGCTCCTTCGACCGGTTTGCCGCCTCCAAACGCAAACGCGGCACTTCTGAGGTGGACGACGCCTTCCTGGCCGAGATTGAACACTGGCGCGACCTGCTGGCCCACAACATCAACCTGCGCAACCCCGGCCTGTCCGCCCGCCAGCTCAACTTTGCCGTCCAGCAGACCATCGACCGCATCATCTTTTTGCGGATCGCCGAGGACCGCGGCATCGAGCGGTACGGACAGCTTCAGTCCTTGCTGTCCGGTTCGGAGGTCTATCCCCGGCTGTTTGGCCTGTTCCAACGCGCCGACGACCGCTATAACTCCGGCCTGTTCCACTTCCAGAAGGAAAAAGGCCGCCACGAAGACCCGGACGAGCTGACCCCGGCCCTGGCCATCGACGACAAGCCCCTCAAGGATATCCTCCGCTCGCTCTACTATCCCGAAAGTCCGTATGAGTTCTCCGTGCTTCCCGCCGAGATCCTCGGGCATGTCTACGAGCAGTTTCTCGGCAAGGTCGTAACCCGTTCGACGACAGGCAAGACCGTCAGGATCGAGGAAAAGCCCGAGGTCAAAAAGGCCGGCGGCGTCTACTACACGCCCGCCTATATCGTCGAGTACATCGTGAAAAACACCGTCGGCAAACTGCTCGAATCCCGGTCGGTCGAGTTTTTCAAGACCCGCCCGCCGCGTATGGATGAGCCTTTGACCATTCTCGATCCGGCCTGCGGCTCCGGCTCGTTTTTGCTGGGCGCCTATCAGTACCTGCTCGACTGGCATCTGGAATATTACAGCCAAAACGAGCCCAGACAGTGGCTGTCCGCCAAGCACCCGCCTATCGTCGAGACGACCGGCGGGGCGGATCGAAAGTCGTATAAGCTTACAGTGGAAGAACGAAAACGCATCCTGCTCGATCACATCTACGGCGTGGATATCGACTCCCAGGCCGTCGAGGTCACCAAGTTGTCGCTGCTTTTGAAGGTCCTGGAGGGGGAAAAGCAGCTTCATCTGTTCGCCGCCGAGCGGGCCCTGCCCGACCTGGCCGACAATATCAAGTGCGGCAACTCCCTGATCGGACCGGACTTTTATCACGGCCGGCAGCTTGCCCTGTTCGACGAGGAGCAGCGGCTTAAGATCAACGCCTTCGACTGGAACGCCGAATACCCCGACATCATGTCCCGCGGCGGCTTCGACGCTGTCATCGGAAATCCGCCGTGGGGGGCTCTTTTCACGAAAGACGAAAAAACATATCTTGTTGTCCATTTTCCAAATGTACCAACGAAGACTAAAGACAGTTACTTCTACTTTATTTCGGAAGCTTTGATTCTATTGAAGCAAGATAGCTTGTTGGGATTTATAATTCCAAACACTTGGCTACTAATAAATCATGCCGAATCTTATCGTAGATTCTTACTAGAACATGAACTTATTGAGATTCGTGACTATGGTGATGGAGTGTTTTCAAAAGCCATTGTTGAAAGTTGCACCATTGTTATGGCTAAGACTAAATCAAAATTACATACATGCCGAGTTTTTCGTTTGCGAAAGGACAGTCTACTTACAAATCAAGTCGTAGATACTGAAGTTTGGTTAGAAGATCCTAATTGCCGCATTAACATTGATTTAACCAGAGAACGTGCAGATGTTTTAACCAAACTTTCCCACCGAGCGGTTCTGTTCGAAGAAAAGTGCATCATCAAGTGGGGTATTAAGCCGTATCAAACAGGTTATGGTAATCCACCCCAGACAAAGGAAATGATTTCAGCAAGGGTATATCATTCGGATGTGAAACATGATGACTCTTGGAAATCTCTACTTGTAGGTTCGGATGTAGATCGTTATCAATTGACCTTTCAAGGAAACCAATTCATTAAATATGGAAAGAATTTGATGTACCCATCGGATGAAACTCTTATGAAGGGTTCAAAGTTACTTGTACGACAAACAAGCGATATAATAAGATCTGTATATGATGAGGAAGGATACTATTGTCAAAACTCTGTTTTTATTGTTTATTCGTCAGACTTTAATCTTCACTATCTACTAGGTATTCTCAACTCACGCCTTATGCGTTTTGTTTACTCAATAAGAAATCCGCAGATTGGTAAGATTTTTGCGGAAATCAAGCCCAGCGTTATCAAGCAACTCCCGATCTGTACTATAGATTTCGAGAATCCAAATGAGAAAGTCCATCATAATCAGATGGTGGAACTGGTGGAATCCATGCTGCAATTACACAAGGATATTCAGACAGTTCGGACGCCGGAGGAGAAGCGGGCGATCGAGCGGCAGATCGCCGCGACGGATCAGCAGATCGACCGGCTTGTCTACGAGCTCTACGGCCTGACCGACGAGGAAATCCGCCTCGTCGAGGAAGCGACCGCTAAAACGGAAACTGCGAAGGAGACACCGCATGGATAGAGAAATCGTCGTTCGATACCACGCCAGTTTCGAGGAGATGGTGCGAAAATTTCCTGATACCGGCATCGAGTACTGGTGTGCCCGGGACCTGCAGATGCTGCTGGGATATGCCAAGTGGGAGAATTTCGCCAAGGTCATTGATAAAGCCATAACGGCTTGTCAGAACGCGGGTTACGAGCCGAGGGACCATTTTCTTGGCCTCAGGAAAATGGTCGAGCTCGGTTCCGGCGCCAAACGACAGATCGACGATATCGCCCTGACCCGCAAGGTGGAACGGCGGTTGAAATCCGAACAGAAGAAATTACCCAAACAGATCGAGCCCCTGGACGATGGCACAGGCCCGTAGTCTGTGGAGACTGCATGGCCTTCCAGGCTATGAATCACGGGCAGGATGCCCGTGCTGATTCAAGAAGACGCTGGTTGCTAGGGAGGAATCGGAAAAAGGGGACAGGTACAACCGTCCTAAAGGACGAACGTACCAGTCCCTCTTTTTCATAAGAACCG
>JAFGGE010000255.1 GCA_016930745.1 Sedimentisphaerales bacterium | reverse complement strand
CGTGTTTGCGTCCATCTATCTTCATGGACGATATGATAACAGAACAAAATCAAAATGTGTAGCATAATCTATTGACTTATTAGTAATCCAGAGGTTCAATCCTCCTTCAGTGTCTTCGCCTGGGTTAAAGGTGGTACACCCGGACAGGTAATTCTTGCTCAGACCGATGGTTATAGTGGCTATGGTAGTGCTTGGTTGAGCCTCGATCCTGTGAATGGCAAGATTATGACATCCCTTCATGAACCACAGGCCTCTCCATTGATCTCTGAAGTCAGTATCAGCGACGGGGTATGGCACGAAGTTGGGCTCGTATTAAGTTGGCCCCGCAGACGTCTTTATGTGGATGGGGTAAAGGTTGCTGAGGATGCGTCTGATCTTACCATTCGAGTTCCCAGCACAGGGGGTATGTATTTTGGAACTTCCAAGGACCGCAAGCCCGATACCTTCTGGTCAGGTATGATTGACGATATACGCGTTTACGATCGCGCAAAGGCCCTTTAAAGACAGACAACAAAGTGATCGAACATAGCGCATCACGGCGGGTACAACGTGGAATAACATGGTGTAATCGAAACCAGTACTTCACCGGTTTGGTCAACGATGGGGAGTCTATGAATGAGCCTTAACGGCGGATGGGATTGGACACTTGACGTTTTCTTGTCTTTCGAATCGAAAACAAGCCTTGACGCGGGGGGGCTTAGTCGCTAGTCTTTGGCCGGGTGCGGCTGGGATCTGCCGGGCCGTGGTGTTCTGTCGAGAGTGTTTGCCCGCAGGTGCGGGATACCATGAAGGTCAGAAAGGGATACGCATGTTCACAACGATTGTAGATGTAGTAGCACGAGAAATCCTGGATTCGCGGGGCAACCCGACGGTGGAAGTGGATGTCATGCTGGACGACGGCTCGTTCGGCCGGGCGGCGGTACCCAGCGGCGCCAGCACAGGCGCGTACGAGGCCTGCGAGCTTCGCGATACGAAGAAGAAACGCTATCTGGGCAAGGGTGTCCAGCAGGCGGTCAAAAACGTCAACGAGGTGATCGCCCCCGAGGTCCTGGGGATGGACGCCATGGCCCAGGAAGAGATCGACGCCCTCATGATCGATCTGGACGGCACCGAAAACAAGTCCAAACTGGGCGCCAATGCGATCCTGGGCGTCTCGCTGGCCGTCGCCCGGGCCGCCGCCAGTGCCGCCGAGCTTCCGCTGTACCGCTATATCGGGGGATGCAACGCCAATCTGCTGCCGGTGCCGATGATGAACATCCTCAACGGCGGCAAGCACGCCGACAACAACGTGGACTTCCAGGAGTTCATGGTCATGCCCGTCGGGGCGGCCAACTTCCCCGAGGCCCTGCGGATGTGCGCCGAGATCTACCATTCGCTCAAGGGCGTGCTCAAAGGCAAGGGCTATAACACCGCCGTGGGCGATGAAGGCGGCTTTGCGCCTTCCCTTACATCCAATGAAGAGGCCTGTGAAGTGATCCTGGCGGCCATCAAGAAGGCCGGCTACAAGGCGGGAAAGGAAGTCTTTATCGCTCTCGATCCGGCCACCTCGGAAATGTGGACCGGAAAGACCAAAAAATACAAATTCTTTAAATCCGACCCGAAAAAAGAGGTCCCCGGAAAGGCCCTTGCCGATTACTGGGCCAAATGGACAAAGAAGTATCCCATTATCAGTCTTGAGGACGGGCTGGCCGAGGACGACTGGGACAGTTGGGCGGAATTGACCAAAAAGATCGGCAGTACCTGCCAGATCGTCGGCGACGATTTGTTTGTAACCAATACCAAGCGGCTGGCCAAGGGGATCGAGCTGGGCTGCGCCAATTCGATCCTGATCAAACTCAACCAGATCGGCACCCTGACAGAGACGATCGAGGCGATCAACATGGCTCGCCGGGCCGGCTGGACGGCGGTAATCAGTCACCGCAGTGGCGAAACCGAGGACAGCGTGATCGCCGATCTGGCCGTGGCCATGGGCGTTGGGCAGATCAAAACCGGGGCGCCCTGTCGGACCGACCGCGTCTGTAAATACAACCAGTTGCTGCGGATTCACGAAGAACTGGGCAGCGCAGCCCGCTACGGCGGGGAAATCTTCCCGTACTAAGGGCGGATCGACCGATATAGACAACGGCAGGGGCGCTGGGGCAGGCGTTCCTGCCGTTTTGCATGGATGGATACGGCAAACGCCGATTGGGATAGGGAAGCAATGGAGACGGTCGCAGCCGTGATACGGTTTGTCCTGTTTTGTATCTTTTTCACGGTGGGCGCTACGGCGATCATGGTGTCGGCGTTGAGCGAGGAAATCGCCGTGTATTTCGAACAGCGGCAGATTCCTGCCCAGGTTGAGGCATATAATGAGCGGATTCGTCGATTGTCGGCCAAATATGAGCAGCAGATCGCCCAGCTTAAGGCCGATCCGTCTCTGAAGGAAAAATTACGGACTTACACTTTCAACGACAAGCCTGAAGCCGAGGATACCGTATTTCCGGAAGCGTCGGCGACCGACCTGGCCGAGGCCAAGGCGGCCCTGATGAGCGAGCTGGATACTGAACCCGATCCGCAGCCGATTCCCAAATGGGTACACCGCTGTTCCGAGCCGCAGATCCGAAAAACTCTGCTGGTTGCCGGAATAGGTCTGGTGCTGATTACCTTCATCTTTTTCGGTACACCACGCCGTCGGACTGTTGCGGTAGAGACCTAGAACGGATCACTGTTCCAGTTTTAAGAGTTTGAAACCGGTTTGAGGATCAAGCTGACGAGCAGCCCGGATACCGGTCATTTCGAGGATCGTCACTTCCAGGATCAGGAATGTGGAAGCTCCTCCGCGCGGACAGCCGACCATGGCCGTGTCTCCTTTGCCAAGGGCGGTATGGATATGCAGTTTCGGCCCTTCGTCGTCCCAGTAAAGCGTTCCCACGCCGAGCACCTCACCCGGTCCGGCAAATTCACGGAAATCGCCCACGATGTTCGGAGTTTCCTGTTTCGGGCCCACGACGACTGAAGCCTTGCGGATTCCCCCGGTGATCAGGACCGCCGCGGCACGGATGTTCTCTTTCCGGGCGACCGATTGAATGGATTCGTACAGGTCATCCCCCTCACTCAATCGCATGGCGATGGCTCGACCTACGCTGCCGATGGCATATTCCATAGCTCTGTCCTTTCTATATCTCTTGCGGGCCGATTGTATCGGATCAAGGAGGAATAAGGAAAGGAAAAGAGAACTATGATTTTTCGTTACAATGGCCTTCAAGAGTGGATGGAGATTATGCTGCCTGCGATTCTGAATTGTCTATTCACTCCGGCGAAATATTGACAATATCTTAGGATTTGATTTCTTCGCTTTTGGGCAAAGTGGATTGCGATTTGCCTAATTTTCCCGCCGCATCCAGCACCTCTCGCAGATAAGGATTCTTGCGAAGGTCCGGACCTCCCTCCATCATACTCGAATTGATGCGTATGGCATTGGAAGGAAGATAATCCGGCTCGTCTTGTTTCATGGTATACTCCCACGGATCGAGAGAGATGGTTGGCATATTGGCCGTGTAGGACGACGCTCCCGTCCAGAAAGCGCCAAGGTACAAACGTTTACCCTGAGCCACAACGACGAAAGGAATTCCCCAGACGCTTGGCTTTTCAGGCAGAAGCGATTGGGCTTTCTGTTTCAAATAGATCGTCTGTTTTTCCCAGTCATATCGGAGGATATCCGCATCGGTGAGGATTGGTTTGTTATCAAGGATTAATCCTTCCAGGGGGTAGTTTTCCGGCGCCATCGCGTCGAACCGGTCAGCGCCTTTGGGGCCAGTATCGGAAAATAGTATATGTCTTTGTTCACCCTTATCCTTTCCGCCGAAGGGGAAAGCGTGTTCATGACCCAGGACACGGTAAATGGCAAAGGAATAGGATGGTAAGACAGGGTTCAAGATCGTTGAATTTGAGGATGGCGGTTCTGCTGAAACGATCCCCAGTTGTTTGAGGCGTTCCATGTTGCAGAATAACACCCGGCCGTCGGCAAAAGCCACGAAGGTCCCTTCGTTGAATCGGAGCAGGGTTTTATCATAGGCAATGGGAGTTTCGGCGATGGTGGCCTTGTCCCATAGGATTCCTTTCGCAAGATAAACAATGTGCTGTTGAATCCAGGTACTTTTTGAGGGAATCGAGCTGTACTTTTCCTGAAGAACGATCAGAGTGTCGGGAAATTTCCCGTCGTTTTGCTGTACCAGGGCCAATAGATCCAGAGTAATCCGTTTTAACGTTTCGGCGTGTTCCTGGTATTGCCTGGTCTTTTCGATGTCACGCGTAATGTTGAGATCTTTTAGCTGGTCTTCGTTACAGTACTCCACATGACCGTCTGCGAAGGCGACGGTGGTCTGGCCTGTTTCCATGAGGAGTTCTTTATCATAGGCGACAAGAAACCGTTGCGGCTGACGAATATCAATTATTTTTCGACCCGGAGCAAGGTATCGCACACTGGTCAATCTCTCGGTATCGCTCTTGACGTAGAAGTTGTCGATCAGTTCCTGAATGCTGGCGGGAAATCGGTCATCCCGATCATTCACGTATAAAATACAGCCTAACACTACAGCTTTGAGGGTTGTCATGGAAGTATCTCGCCGATGAACACGTGCCGCCTGTGAAACGGCATCCGAAACGGCAGATGGTAAAATGGTGGATGGGGAGACATCTCCACTTGCCTGATCCGGGATGGTAAGGCGCATGCCGAGACGCAATTGATCCGGACTTGAGAGCTTGTCTCGATTGGCATCGATAATGGTTTTCCACTTTTCGGAGGATCCATAGTACTTCATGGCAATGCCGGAAAGGGTTTCGCCCGGCTGGACCAGATGGGTTCGGGGGGCAGACCTGACTGAACCTATAGAAAGAAGGGAGGTTGCTGCACTTTCCGGATGGTCCACGAGCGTGGTCTTAACCAGCATCAGGAGCCTTGATTTGGAATCCTTCGGCTTGGTTGTTTCATCGGGATTGGAAAGTGGATTAAAATCGGAAGCGACAGTCATACCGCCTACGAGAGCGGAGCCTCCGTTTGGTAAGACTACTTTTGAAACAATCTCTGTTTTGTCGATAGCAGGGGCATGACAAATACGTCCCTGGCTGTCATGGAATTCATTCAGAGATAAAGCTCTGCTGAAGACGGCCTCGATATCCAGAATGATGTTATCTTTTTCTGTTGTCCCCGGGAGAAGCTTGATTTGAATACCGTTGAAGATTTCTTTGTTATCAGGTTCCCCCCGTGATGAATAACCTGCTATGTATGGGATCATGGAACCAATCTGAATTTCTGCGTTTTCCTGATTCAACGTGATCACTTTCGGAGCAGTGAGAACTTGAGCATCCTTATGAGTTTGAATAAGCTTTAAGAGCCGTTCTACCTGTTCTTCGCTGACAGGACCGTCTTGCGATGGGAGATTCAGGCCTTCTGCGGATTGCATTGCGTCTTCCGGAATAACCAGAATCCTGGCTTCAATCGAGACGGCCTTTTTTCTTTCGTGTTCGCTGGGCTGTGGCCCCGTCAGAGGCCTAAGAAGCTCCGTTTTTGGTTCGAGATCAATCCGTTGGAACATCTTTGCCATTCCGCCCATGCCGCCGGGTCCGTCCCATCGGACATAAAGCACATCGGGTTCCTGGCTGGCCTCGATCTTGAACCGGAGCCCATATTCGTTCAGTCGAATGGTATGATCCGGACTCAGAGTATCCATGTCCTTGTGCCCGTTGGAATAGAGGACAACGACGCGGCCATCCGGAAAGATCGCCATCTGTTCGCCATCTCCCCTGGGATTTTCGAAGAACCATGTTCCAACAAGTTCCTCCGGAAGAGTCGGATTTGAAGATTCGATCGGCATGGGTTCAATCGTAAATGGAGGTATTGAGACGGTCGAAGGACTGTATTGTTGCCCCTGCGTTTCGACGAACCAGATGTCAACGGGAAGAGACTCGATGGAAAAGGACAGATTGGTCTGATCGGCGGTATTCTGCAACAGAAGTTTAAGCTTTCGAGCTTTCTGGTCCGGGTCTTTGATGCGGGTCAAGTAGGCGGAGTGTTGGTGGTCATAGCCTATCGAGATTTCGCCGGAAGGCTGGGTCTTATCTATGACGGGGATTCCAACGCGGTCGCCGATCGCCTGAATCAGCTCCGCGACCGAGTCGGCGTGGCCGCCTCCCCCTCCGCTATCCGGCTCGTATGGATCGGAAAACAGGATAATTCGACGTTGGTTTTTGGTCGGCCGAAAACGATACGTGCCGGCAACAACAATAGCCTGTCGACGAACCTGCCGTTTCTCGAACGTGATATCCATATCGAGCTGGTTGTGGAGGATCTCTGCCAGCGCGTTCAGTCTGTCTTCCATGGGAGCCTCGATGCGGAGAATCCAGTCTCCCGTAACCGAAGCCTTAAGGATTGCGTCGGCGCCTTCGAATTCATAGCTGTTCATGTCCAGTACATGAGTACATACCGAACGCAGGTCCGGATCCTCGGCGGAGAATGTGCAGCCCCAGGGTTTGCGTCCTTCTCGGTCCCAATGAAAAACAAAACGGGCGGGTGGTTCATGGATCAATTGATACTGATCTTGGTCTTCTATCCGATAGTACATTTCCCGTTCAGGGATGAATGGGGGAGCGATACGCTTGAGGATCTGATTTTCCTCCAGTCGATACACCTGGTCGAATTGCTTTCGCCAGGGGGCATCGGCCCGCATAAGGGAGGGATCCATTGGCACCATCGGGTCGGAAATCGTTTCCGAAGGGCTCTTACGGGTGGTTAAGGCAATCGTTGTAGGGACGGCAGCCGTAGCGATCAGCAGGACAATCAGAGCGGCCAGAAGGGTGGGGTTCTTGTAAAATTTTTTTCCCGGCTTCATGATCGTTTTGATTCGGTCTTCGAGGTTTTTGACCGGTCCGGCCACAGCCAGCGACGGCGTCGGCAGCGTTGCTTTATATTCGTTGACGAGGGTCGTGACGATAGCCGATCCATATTCTCTTGGAGAGGCGTTCAACGTGGCAATGGCCGCTTCATCACAGCACTTTTCTCGCTCATTACGAATGATTCGATTGGCGATCCAGACCAGGGGGTGAAAGAAGAAAAGGGCTTGCGAGAGGATTTGCAGCAGGTTGACCAAAGCGTCGAAACGGTGAATATGGGCCAGTTCGTGTGCCAGAACTTCCCGCCGATGATCTATGGGGCTTGTATTCATAAAATCTCCCGGCAGATAAATAGCGCCTCGAAAGAGTCCCCAGACAAAAGGCTGGCTGATTCCCTCCACAAGGTATATTGTTGGATGTCGTCGATCGAGATGGATTAACTCTCCGAGAAGACCTTGAAGTTTGGGGGAAGAATCGCGGCGGAGCCTTACGAGCCGACAATGCATCCACACGCCTTTTACTAGAACAAGGAACAGGAAACACGTCACACCGAAAATCCATGCCAGAGCAATCCAGGTGGTCATGGGGATTTGGGCCAATTTCTGTTTCCATGTGGGTGGGGATGCGGGAAGCGGATTGTTTTGGATCGTAGAAATCGAGCTTTCAGGCAAGAGAGGGGAAAATGTATATGTTGCCGCATACTCTAAGACCATCGGGGATGGAATATTTGGTTTCGATGGTTCAGGCAGGATGGCCAGGGAGATGGTAAACATGGGGGGAATGAGGCATTTGGCCAGGATCAACAGCCAGAGAAGGTAGCGGATATGAGCCGATCTGCCTCGCAGAAAATAACAGATAACCGCTACGATCATGAATAAGATAACGATATGATAGCTTTGTGTGAAAAAATAACGGGTAAATTGTTCTGCAATAGAGTGCATGACTATTCTCCTTGAGACCGTGGATTATCGGGCGTTCCTTTACAGGAAGATTCGCGGTTTTCAATCAATTCCTTAAGTCGTTCAATATCCTCTCTGGTGATCTGATTATGCCTTGCTAAATGTTGAACAAGAGGCACGGGATCGCCACCAAAAAGTCTTTCCAGAAAAGAAGTTACGGCAGATGAAACCACCTGTTCCCGCCGGGCATGAGGTCGAAAAAGATGTGCTTTTCCTTCAATTGTGTGTGTTACATATCCCTTTTTTTCTAATCGTCGTAAAAGGGTTTGCACAGTGGCATAGGCAATTTGTCTTTCCGGCGGGAGTTTTTCACAGACCTGCTGGACGGTTCCGGAACCGATCTCCCAGAGGAGTCGGAGAATTTCGGTTTCCGCCGGGCTGAGGGGTTGCAGCGTTCCAACAGATTTTATCGTCATTCTGTTTCTCCTTTTACATTTGTACAAATAAAATATCGTACATTTGTACAACTTGTCAAGTCAGAGTTCATACTTTTTTGCACAATAGAGAAAGGGTAATAGAAAGAAATCCGGACTTTGCCCTTTTATTGGCCTGAAAAGGGCGATTTTTGGTATTTTGTTTTTTTGCGTTTTTTCCAGAACCCCTTTTGCCATGCAGCGTACTATAGGCAGTGAGGCAAGCTTAAAAAGTGAATACCAGCAATCGTTTCTTTCTCCTTATCAAGACCAGATTGCCGATGCCAACCGAAAAAAGCAGCGTCGCCCTCCTTTTTCGACGCTGCTT
>JAFGGE010000034.1 GCA_016930745.1 Sedimentisphaerales bacterium | reverse complement strand
GCGGCCGATCCTGACCGACAGCGGCGGCTATCAGGTGTTTTCGCTTGGTTCGTTGCGACGGATCGGCGACGACGGTGTGGAGTTTGCCAGCCACATCGACGGGGCTCGATTGTATCTGGATGCGGGGATCGCCACCCGGGCCCAAAATAAACTCGGCGCCGATATGATCATGTGCTTTGACGAGTGCCCGCCTTATCCCTGCGATGCGGCGGCATTGCGGCAGGCGGTGGAACGAACGATTCGCTGGGCCGGACAGTGCAGGGAAACGCACAGCAATAAGCAGCAGCTTTTGTTTGGAATTGTGCAGGGAGGAGTCGATCCGGCGTTGCGAACCCAGTGCAGTAAAGCTCTTATACATATGGATTTTGACGGGTATGCCATCGGCGGATTGAGCGTCGGCGAGGGGCATGAACAGATGGCGGCGACGGTGGAGCATACCGCCGCCCTGCTGCCGCCGGAAAAGCCCCGCTATCTGATGGGCGTCGGAACTCCGACGGACATCCTGGCCGCCGTCGCCGCCGGAGTGGATATGTTCGACTGCGTCCTGCCGACCAGAAATGGACGCAATGCCTACGCGTTTACGGACGAAGGACCGGTGCGTTTGCGGAATACGGTTCATGGAAATGAATCGCAGCCGATCGAGCAAGGGTGCGATTGTTACTGTTGTCGGACTTTTTCGCGGGCGGCCCTGCGGCATTTTTTCAATGTCAAGGAGATGCTCGGACCGATTCTGGTATCGATCCACAATCTTTCGTTTTACCAGCGGCTGATGCGGCGGATCCGTGAGCGAATCGAACAGGAAATATTCGCCGACTGGGCAAGACGCCGGATCGCCGATGACAGATGGAACCAATAAAAGGCGTTCGAACGGGAACGGACCTCCGAATCCGTCTGACGCGAAAATAAAAGAAAAAGGAAAAAAAGAATGAACGTAATTTGGATTTTGGCACAGACGGAAACCAACAACGACAGCCAGGGCGAAGGAACCGTCATCCGCAGTTCGGATGTACAAGAAACGGAGCAAACGACCGCCACGACAACGGAAGGCGGCGACGGGGCGCAGGGCCAGTCGCCCAAGCAGCCCCCCATGTCCCCATGGATGCAGTTTCTGCCGTTTATTTTGATTTTTGTCCTGATGTATCTTTTGATGTTCCGCGGCCCCAAAAAGAAGGAGCAGGAACGGCAGAAAATGATCCAGACCCTGAAAAAGAACGACCGCGTCCGAACGGTCGGGGGAATTCTGGGAACCGTCGTCGATGTGAAAGAAGAGGAAATCGTCCTCAAGGTGGATGAATCCAACAATACCAAGATCCGCGTCATTCCCAACGCCATTCACAAGCTGGCGTCGGACGACAGCAATTAAACGGCGTTGGCCGGACGAACGAACAACAGGAAACGTATTGACAGGAAGTGGCCATGAAAAACAACGGCTGGAAGATTGTTTTGATCCTTATTTTGATGGTGATCGCAGGATATTCTCTGGTGGTGCGGGATCCGGATACCGGCCAGTGGAGGCTGAACCTCAAGCCGGGCATTGATATCGGCGGAGGCACAAGCCTGATTTATGAAATTGATGCGACCGGGCTGGCCCCGAACGACCGCAAAGGCCTGGCTCAGAGCATGATTCCCATCCTGATGCGGCGTATCGACCCGGACAATGTGGCCAATATTGTGATACGTCCGCAGGGCGATACGCGCATCGAGATCCAGCTTCCCTTGTCCAGCCCGGAAACCCGCAAGCGGCGGGAGGCGTACGAACAGGCCCTTGAGGCGCTGCAAAAGGAAAACCTGAATCTGCTGACGATCAAACGCTCGTTGTCGATGGAGCCTGACAAACGGGCCGAGAAGCTGGCGCAATTCGCAGGCGATTCGGAAAAACGCAAGAGTATTCTGGACCGGCTGGTTTTGGCTTACGACGCCTTGAGGGCTGTGGAGCAAAAACGCGACCAGTACTTTGCCCAACGAGAGCAGCTTAAGACGCCCTTGGACCAAACGAACATTCTCAAGGGCGATTTCGTCGAATCGATGGCCGTAACATGGATTAAAAAGAGCGGCCAGGACCTTGTGGATACCATAACAAAGCAGGTAGAGGATGCCGCCAAGGGCAAGGAGATTCCGGAGGAGACAAAAACCAAAGCCGTAGACCTGATCGGCCAATATATGGAGGCCTATCGCAACTGGGCCGATGCCGTCAACGAATTGACAAAGGAAAACGGCGTGCGCCAGCAGTGGCAAACCGCTGTCGAAGAGCTTCAGAAAATCAATCTGGATATGGATGCCCTGGCAAGCGCTCTGGACATGCCGGATACGCCGGATCGGACCAAAATCCTGACCGGCCTCAAGGAGCAATTCCCCGACCGAACCGGTAAAATCGACGCAGTCATCGAAACCTTCACGAAATATGCTTCCATACGCGGCGCCCTGGATGATCCGGAAGACCTGAAACGAATGTTGCGAGGGGCCGGCGTTCTGGAATTCCGTATTCTCCCGACGAATCCGGATCCGACGGGGAAAACGAACACCGGCGAACTGGAGGGATATATCGAGGCCTTGCAGGCCAAAGGCCCCAAAGGCGCTTCGGACGATCGTTATGTCTGGATGCAGATCGAGGACCCCAAAAACTGGAAAGTGGAACGCGCCATACTGGGATCCTTTGGCGATAAGATCTATGTATTGGCCAGCAATCAGACCAATGAAAAGATGCTTCGCGATTCGGGTCAGCAGGAATGGAAACTCAAACGCGCCCGACCGTATATCAATCCGGAAACCGGCTGGCCGGCGATTCTTTTCTCCCTCGATCCGATCGCGGCCAATCTGTTTTATAATGTAACCCGAAACAACATCGGCCGGCCTCTGTGCATTCTGCTGGACGACCAGGCCATTTCGGCCCCGAACATCGAATCGGCGATTAGCAGCAGCGGCACGATTACGGGCCGGTTCACGGAAACCGAAGTGCAGGACCTGGTCAATAAGCTCAACGCCGGCTCCTTTCGAGCCAGCCTGAGCGAGGTGCCGATCAGCGAGAAAAGCATCGGCTCGACCATCGGGGAAGACAACCGCAGGGCGGGAATCATGGCGGGTCTTTTTGGTCTGGCCGCCGTCGCCTTGTTCATGTTGGTCTACTATCTGCGGTCGGGTTTGATCGCTGATATAGCCCTGCTTCTGAACCTGTTGTTTATTCTGGCGATTATGTCCATCTGGCAGGCGACATTTACCCTGCCGGGCATCGCCGGTTTAATTTTAACCATCGGCATGAGCGTGGACGCCAACGTGCTGATCTTTGAACGTATCCGCGAAGAGCAGGAACGGGGCTCTCCCATTCGCACCGCCATCGCCAACGGATACAGCCGGGCGTTTCGTACGATTTTCGACGCCAATCTCACCACCTTTTTTGTGGCCTTGATCCTCTATATGGTCGCCTCGGAAGAGATCAAGGGCTTTGCGATCGTTCTGATGCTGGGGATCGTTTCCAGTATGTTCACGGCACTTTTCGTAACCCGCATGATCTATTCCATTCAGTTGGATACGGGGCTGTTAACCGGCCATTTGAACATGTTCCGGCTCATCCATGACGCGAAAATCAACTGGATGGGCCTTCGTAAGGTCTTTCTTGTCGTGTCCGGCCTTTTGATTCTCGGCGGATTGTCCGTCTTTTTCCTGCGGGATGAGGCCACAAACAGCAAATACGATATCGAATTTACAGGCGGAACGAGCGTACAGATCGATCTGAAGGCCAGCACGCCATGGGACAACCGGGATAAGGTGGAAAAACGCTTCCAGCAGGTTGCCCGAGAGAATTTCAACAATGTCGCATTGGCGGCGGCCAATGTGTACAGCATCGGACAATCCAATCTGCAGTATGAAATCACCACAACCGAAACCAACAAAACCCTGTGCCGAGTGCAATTCGAACAGAATCCCATGACGGTCGAACAAGTGACAGTCGCCATTCGCGCCGCCGACGATAAAACGCCCGGTACGCTTTACAACCTGATGGTCGCCGAAGAGGAAGCGGGCAAGGTGTTCCTGGTTTCCACCAGCCAGGTCAATAAAGGCATGGTCAAGCTGGTGCTGGAAGAGGCCTTTAAGGATAAGGCTCAGATCGAGGAGCCCGAAGTGGACGAGGTGGTCAGCAACGCCGTGCAAAAGGCCTTTGAAGGATACTTGTCGGTGCGGGAAGATTTAGGCATCGAGATCGCCTCGACGGAAAAGGTGGCCGACACCGATGTGGAACTGGCCGATTATCTGGGCGGAATCAAGATCACGGCAAAACTGAGAGAACCGACGACGGCGACCGATCTGAAACAGCGTTTTCGGGATATCCGCTTCAAGCCGGATATGCAGGACTTGGCATGGCATCGGTACACTATTCTCAGCGCCGATCTGGCGGAACTGAATCCGGAAGAGGAAGTCAGTCAATTCACCTATATCAGCGTACATCCGGAAGCGGGCAGCCGGGATCTGTCCGAAGAGGAGTGGAATCGATTCGTAACGAATGAACAAACCAAAATTATCCAAACCGGTTCGCTTTCGACGACGCTTTCGAGGGTTACTCAGATTGATCCTTCCATCGGGCAGGAAGCCAAAACACGCGCCCTGATCGCGATCATTCTATCTCTGATCGCCATTGTGGCGTATATCTGGATTCGGTTCGGAACCGCCCGATACGGGGTAGCGGCCATCGTGGCTTTGGTGCATGACGTATGCATTACGCTGGGGGCCGTGATGGCATGCACTTATCTGGCCGGCACCCCTGTCGGAAAGATGCTGTTGATCCAGGACTTCAAGATTAACCTGCAGATCATCGCGGCTTTTCTGACGATTATCGGCTATTCGCTGAACGATACGATCGTGGTCTTCGACCGGATTCGTGAAAATCGCGGCAAGCTGTCCACCCTGACTCCGCAGATCATCACCAACAGCATTAATCAGACTCTGAGCCGAACCCTTCTGACTTCCTTCACAACCTTCCTGGTGGTCCTGATAATGTATCTCTGGGGCGGCACGGGATTGCGCGGATTTACCTTCGCCATGCTGATCGGTATCGTGGTGGGAACATATTCCTCGATTGCGATTGCAGCGCCGCTGCTGCTGATCGGCGTCAAAAAGGACACGTCATTGAAAAAATAAACGTTCGAAAAATCATGGATGCGCTTCTTGGCAGGACAAAGGATGGGCACAGATGAATAAGGACGTTAAAATCGGAATTCTGATCGGGGCGGCGCTGGTCGCCGGCGCCACCCTGATTATTTCCGTCTGGCCCGGTTCTTCGGTGGAAGACCGGCTGGTGCAGACCTATCGGCAGATGCCCCGCGACCAGGACGGTTATGAAACCCTCGATCCCGGCCGCGGCGAGCCGTCGTCTTCCAGGACAACGCAGCATCAGAGCACAACCCAGCGGCAGATCAACGTTCTGGAAGCCCTGGAAAGTTCCGACATCGCTGATTCATCCCAGGCATCATCCGCCAATACGGCGACCGCGGACGCCCAAGAAGGAAAACCGGTCCGGATTCACGAAGTCCAACAAGGTCAGACATTGTCCCATATCGCCCAGCAGTATTATGGCTCGCCGACCCAATGGCGTAAAATTCTCGATGCCAATAAAAAGACGCTGTCCGATCCGGATAAAGTCAAACCCGGTATGCGGCTGGTTATTCCGGACTAATCACGGCTCTTCCGGACCATAAAAAATGCATAAAAGGAGAATATCTCCGGCGCAAAAAGACGTTGTTCTTGACGCTGTTTTTCTTTGAATGACAGGGAATACGTATTGGTTTATTTCTCTTGTCCTTGTGTCGTTATCTTAAAAGATGCGGAGGATGTAGGATGAACGCACGATTCGGGATTGGAATAGGGGTCCTTTTTTCCATGGCGGCAGGCTTCTTTTCGCTTCCAGGTTACGCCGCGGACATCCGCGGCATACGGCAAGTCTGGCATACAATAACCCTCACTTTTGACGGACCGGAAACCAGCGAAACCGCAAAAATCAATCCTTTTACGGACTATCGCCTTGTCGTGGCCTTTCGTCAGGAAGACCGGGAATTTTCTGTCTGCGGATACTATGCCGCCGACGGCAACGCCGCCGAAACCAGCGCGGTGGCCGGCAACAAATGGCGGGTACACTTTGTCCCGGATTCGCCGGGGCAATGGAGCTACAAGGCCTCGTTTCGTACAGGACAAGATATTGCGATGTCTCTTGCTCCGGACGCCGGCGAAAACACGGCATTTGACGGACAGGCCGGCTCATTCCAGGTTCAGCCTTCGGATAAGACGGGAAGGGACTTCCGCGGCAAAGGCTTTCTCCGCGTTTCCCCCAGCGGCTATCTCCGGTTTGCCGGATCCGGTCAATATTGGATCAAAATCGGCGCCGATAGCCCGGAAAATCTTCTGGCATATGCGGATTTCGACGGAACATTCGATACGGACGGATTGAATCGGGAAGGAGAGGCACAGGGGGGCGTCTTTCTTCACACCTATCAGCCCCATGTCAAAGACTGGAGACCGGGCGATCCCACCTGGCAAGGCGGCAAGGGTAAAGGCCTCGTCGGCGGCCTTAACTACCTGGCGGACAAAGGCGTCAACAGTGTGTATTTTATTACCTACAACCTGGACGGCGGCGACGGCAAGGATGTCTGGCCGTGGATCCATCCTCAGGAACGCCGGCGCTTTGACTGCAGCAAACTCGACCAATGGGAGATCGTATTCGAACACATGGACAAACTGGGAATCATGCTGCATAACATAAGCCAGGAACAGGAAAACGACCAGGGTCTGGACAAAGGGGAATTAGGCCCCCAACGCAGGTTGTATTATCGTGAGTTGGTGGCTCGGTTCGGGCATCATCTGGGAATCACATGGAACCTGGGGGAGGAAAACACCAATACGGATCAGCAACGGAAAGCCTTTGCAAAGTACTTCCACGACCTGGATCCGTACGGCCACCCCGTCGTGGTCCATACGTTCCCGGGGCAGTACGACCAGGTGTATAAACCCCTGCTGGGATACAAGTATCTGCAGGGACCATCCCTCCAGACAGAGGACACCCATAACCAGGTTCGAAAATGGATCGATGAATCCGTGAAAACGGGCGACAAATGGTATGTTTGCCTGGATGAGATCGGACCAGCCGATATAGGTGTCAAGCCGGACGCCGACGATCCCGGCCATGACAGAGATCGGACCCGTCATCTGTGGGGCGCTTTAATGGGCGGCGCGGCGGGAGTCGAATGGTATTTCGGGTACCGGTTCTCTCACAACGATCTGAACTGTGAAGACTGGCGATCACGGGATCTCTGGTGGGATCAAAACCGGCATGCGGCGGACTTTTTTACGAAGTATCTTCCCTTTGCTCAAATGGCTCATGCCGACGAGCGGGTGCCACGCGGAAATTATTGCCTGGCCCTGCCGGGGCAAGTCTACGCGGTATATCTGCCTCTTGGAGGAACGACCGAAATCGATCTGGCGGACACAGAGGATTCCTTCTCGGTCGAATGGTATGATCCCCGCCGCGGCGGCTCACTGCAGGCCGGTTCTGTCCGCTTTGTCCGCGGACCGGGAAAACAAGGGATCGGCGCCCCTCCGAACGAGCCGAATAAAGACTGGGTCATTTTAATCAAGAAGGAGTCCCACGCCCGGTAACATCCCGGTTCCCGCCATCGTTACAGGAAATCGAAAGCAAAGAGCCGATTGGGGGGAATCCCATTTTATACGATATCCGGACCGCGGGGGGGCAGGGGGCGGGATTGGGTGAAAAAGTTCCAGACTTCGACAGCGGCAAACTCTTCCACCTGCTGCAGGTAGCGGGCCGGAGAAAAATCCTCTCCCGGCTGAAGGGAACGAGGTCGAGGCCAGATAAAAATCGTCTCAATGAGCAATTTTTGCGGCTCCCGCAGGAACGATTCGGCCCGGATTTCGATGGACTGGGGTTCCTGATCCTGGCTCTGCTGGTGCGGCGGAAGCAGCAACCGCAACCCCCCGCCGGCGACCGGACGGGAACCCAGCGTCTTGAAGTCCTCCGGAGACTGGCCAAGACGTCCCTCCCAGAGGTACTTAAAGGCATGGTCCCGTGAGCTGTAGAGATGATGGATCACCGCCGAGGTCTGGATCAGTTGGCATTGTTCCAGTCTCCACGCCTGTTTATAGGCCGCGGTAGCCGCTTCTGCGTCTCGGGAAAACAAATCGATATCGTACCCCGGATTGGCCGAGAGAATCTGGATCTGGGCCACCTGCGGGCCGGGCGAATCCAGCCGAATCTGCAGATGGGACGGCTGCTGACGGGTCAGGGTAAGGCGTTTTTCCGTCACATTGACCTGCCCGAATTCCAGCCCCTGATCCAGCAGGGCCTTTTGAAACTCTACGGATCGGGCGGTGTCGGCCATCCAGGGGAAAGCCAGTACATAACTGATCTGGAAACGGACGCTGGTCCGGCTCTCGCGGTTGATCGGCTCCATGTCATGCTTCCTTACAATCGCTACAAACAGTATTTTCCCAACACTATAAACCGCACGATAAACGAAGACAAGGCCGACGTCCCAATAAAATCCGCACAGCAACAGGGAATCCGCTGAAACAAAGTTCGGGGACCCTATTTCAGACGAGACCCTTAAGTGAGCCTATGGATCTACCGATAGCAAATCAGGTGTATGGTGAAACAGGTGGTTTCAGCAAAGGAACACGATGCTTTCCTGGCTGCTTCGAAAGAAAAAAACGATCCGCTGCAAGATCCAAGGGTATGATCTGGACGTCTACCCCAGCCAGCGAAGCTGCATCAAACAGGACATGACCCATGTCCGCCCCCAGCAATTACCCCCCCTGATGGTCCGTAAAGCGGCCTGGCGACGGTAATGGCCTCTTTCCTGATCCGCACAAATACCTTTTGACTCTTGTAGTGATAACGGCGGCGTGCTATAATACAGGCGTATTGTATTGTTGATGGGAGGCTTTTATAGAGATTGGAAAAGGTACGTGATCAGCTCCGGGTCAAGAAGGAACGCGCCATCCTGGTGGCGGCGATCAAAAGAGGCCCGGAAGGTTATAAAAGCGACAATCTGACCGAATTGACGGCCCTGGCCGAAACGGCCGGCGCAGAGGTTGTAGACCGATTTCAACAAAAGATCCTGCGAATCCATGCCCCCACCTATATCGGTTCAGGCAAGGCCCATATGCTGGCCGATCGCGTGAAAAAACATAAGGCCGATGTCATCATCTTTGACAATGATTTATCCCCCGGTCAGATTCGCGAACTGGAGAAAATTGCCGAGGCCAAGGTTCTGGACCGCAGCGAATTGATTCTCGACATTTTTGCGACGCGGGCGATGACCCGCCAGGCCAAACTGCAGGTGGAACTGGCCCAATTGGAGTATACCTATCCCCGACTGACCCGGATGTGGTCCCATCTGGATACCGTGGCCGGGGCCGGCGGGGCTACGGCCGCCGGAGCCGTCGGCGGTATTGGCACGCGCGGCACCGGCGAAAAGCAGCTTGAGATCGACCGGCGCCTGGTCAGCAGGCGGATTACCGAACTGAAACGGGAACTGGTCTCCATAGACCGTCGAAAACTGCGGGAAATCGGCGGACGCCGGGGGCATTTTAAGATTTGCCTGGTGGGATACACCAACGCCGGAAAGAGCACTCTGATGAAGCGGCTGACCGGCGCGGATGTGTTCATTGAAGATCGCCTCTTTGCCACGCTGGACACGCGAACCCGGAAATGGTCCCTCGACGGATCGGCGCAGGTGCTGCTCAGCGACACGGTCGGTTTTATCAGCAACCTGCCGCATCACCTGGTGGCGTCCTTTAAGGCCACGCTGGAGGAAGCCGTTAATGCGGACCTTTTACTGCATGTGGTGGACGCCGGAAATGACAGCGCCTTTGAGCAGATCAAGAGTGTCAACGCCGTACTTAAGGAAATCGAGTGCGACAAGAAGGATATTCTGGTGGTTCTGAACAAATGCGACGCCATCCGGCAGAGGACAACGCTCGATTCCCTGCAGACGATTTATCCGGATGCGGTTTGCCTGTCCGCCCGGACCGGCATGAATATCGATGCCTTGACGGATGCGGTGTTGTCCCGATTCCATGGCGGTCAGGCGGAGATCCGGGTGACATTCCGGGCCGGTAACGGAAAAGTACAATCGTTTCTGCGGGCCAATGGCACGATTCTGGAAGAAAACTACATCGACAGCATGGTCCATATCATTGCCCGGCTGGGAACAAGCCGGCTTTCTCTTCTGAAGCGACTGCAGCCGGTATCGGTGGAATTGGTAAAATAGGAAATTCACGTCATCCTAACATCAGGGACAGGACAACGCGTTTTTTTCTTGATTGTTTATCTATCGGCGTAGCCATGAAAAGGAAAGAAGAATGCATAATCAGGTAAAGCTATGGATTGGAATAGGTTTACTTTCTCTCGGAATGTACGGCTGTAAAGACACGTCCCAACAAGCCGCCGATGAACCATCCGCCCACAGAGCGGAGACCGTCCATCAGGAGCCGGCGGCCAAGCTGTATACCTTTAACCTGACAGACATGGACGGCAATCTCGTGTCGCTCGCACAATACAAAGGAAAGGTTCTTCTGCTGGTGAATGTTGCCAGTAAATGCGGTTTTACAAAGCAATATGAAGGCCTGCAAAAACTGTATGAGACGTATAAGGACAGCGGCCTGGTCGTGCTGGCTTTTCCGGCCAATAACTTCGGAAATCAGGAGCCGGGAACCAACGAAGAGATTCGGCAATTTTGCACCGCCAATTTCCGGGTCACATTTCCCCTGTTCGCCAAAATCAGCGCCAAAGGAGATGACATTCATCCGCTATACGCATGGCTGACTGATCCGGAAGCCAACGCTCCCTATGGCGGGCCGATTCAATGGAATTTCAACAAATTCCTGATTGGACGTGATGGAAATTGCGTAGGACGGTACGACTCGCCCATAGAACCCATGAGCGATTCTCTAAGGGCAGATATCGAAAAAGTCCTGGAAAAAACTGTTCTTTACATACCCCTTTCCGACGGGGGGATTGTATGAAAACCGAAAAAATCGTATACTGTATATATCGACAGGGTATCCGTCTGTGAACACGGAGGTTTCAGACATCCTATAAGCGGCAGGGACGGCAACGGCAAAAAGGCCTATCCTGCTGGGGCAAACGAATAGCGATTGAACGAGATCGTGCTGTGTTCTGGTTGAGTTTATGCTTTGATTTACATCAGCCTTTTCGGATCCATCCAGAGGGGACCGAGTTTCTCTGGGAGGAAAAAAATCGTTCTATTTTCATTGGTCTTTCGGAATGGTGTTATCTTCCCTCGTTGTGTGCTCTGGCCGAAACCCTGTCCCGCACCCCCCTTCTTCATGTCGCCATCAATGTGTCCGGCACCTTCCTGGAACAGGCCGAACAATACCAACCGGAGATCATCGCCGTTCTGCGACAACTGGCTCGTCTGGGGGAGGAAACCGGACAGATCGAATTTCTGGACCAGACGTATTATCATTCGTTGACCTCCTTGTTCACCGATCCGCAACGGAATGAATTCAAAGAGCAGGTCTCGCTGCATCGCAAGAAGGTCTACGAAATATTGGGAATCCGTCCCACAGCATTCGCCGATACGGAGTTTTTATTTGATCGGGATGTCGCCCAAATCGTCTCGGAGATGGGATACCAGGCGATTCTCTGCGAACCTTACTTTATCGCTTTGAATCCGGAGGATTCCGATCCAATTGCCAATACGGCATTTCGGGCCATCGGTAACCAGGGCCAAATGCTCCCGCTGGCCACCCTGCCATGCCGTCGCGATCTGATTCGGCAACTGCCCCTCACGCAAAACCAGGCAAGCGAGATCATCCGAATTCTTTGCCGAGCGAAAGGCCAATTGGCCCTGTTGGTATACAACTTCCCGGTCGAAGAAAAAACGGTTTCGGAAGATTTCTCCATAGAGCCATTTTTGCAGGCCCTGGCAGAAGCGCTTGGGCAAATCTGCGATACGGTGACAATGGCCAATCCCAGCCGGATCGCCCGGCATTTCCTGGCAGAGGAAACGAGTTCCCTTGCCGTTTTACCTGCCGAAAACGCCGGTCCTGCCGAATCGATTGCGTATTCCCCCTATCTGCTGGGCCGGCCGACCCAGCGCACCCTGTTTAAAAAAATTCAGGCCATCGGAGCGCAAGCCCGACTGGCCGGCGGGGAAATGCTGCGAAAATTTCGTTACCTGACCAGTTCCGACCATTTTGCGTATATCTGCGATATCCCGATCTCGCAAAATGGATATATCGGTCCTTATGCCTCCCCGGTAACCGCGACGTACGCCCTCACGCAGGCTTCCGACGAGTTATTGTACCAAGTGAAAAATTTTAATATCCGCAAACAGACGGCCAAAACGCCGATTTTGATCGTTACGCCGGAAACCGCCCGACTGCCCGCCGAGGGCATGGGGCAGTTTGCCAAATATGTCTCCGGCAAGAGCGGCGGGCTCGGCGAGGTGGTTTCGGCGCTCTGTCGCGGACTGTCGCAACGCGGCATTCCCGTTCATCTGCTCACCATCAACCTGAGCCGACGATTTCGCGAAGAAGCGGGCTTGAGCGAGTCGGAATGGATCCAGAAACGGCATCATCTGAATCCCCAGAATGTCCATCTTGTCAGTTCCTCTATTTTTGAAGAATACCGCAGCGCCTACGAAGGATCGCCCCCCTTTAACGCAGCCGAATTTCAGCGGCAATTGGTCAATACCTATATCAAGGAAATCCGAAGCGGCTACGAGGGCCGGGCCCTGCTGCATACCCACGACTGGATGGCCGGCGGCGTGGTCCCCGCCTATGCCAGGATTCGCGGCATTCCCGTCCTGCATACGGTGCACAATACCCATACCGGCGGGATCCCACTGGAGATGATGCAGGGAGTAAACCTGCGCATCCTGCGGGACCATCTGGTCATCGGGATCGGCCCCAAGGGACCCTATATCGACTGCCAGGCCAGCGCCATCCGCAGCGCCACCCGGATCAGCTACGTCGGAGACCGCTTCCTGCGGGAGGTCGTAGGCGACTGTTTCCTGGATCGCCAGATCATTCCTCCCAGCGTCCGGCAGGAAACCAAGGCCAAATACGTAGCTCATGCCGCGGTGGCCATCCCCAACGGCATTTCCCCCGATATGTTTCCGGAATGGCAGCCGGAAGGACGGGGAATGGACGACCCCGGCCTGGCCAAACGGTTTGGCCTGGACAGCAACCTCCTGGAAGCCAAGCGATTGAATCTGCTTAAATTTCAGCGCAGAATGGGTTTATTGACGGATCCGGAGGCCATCCTGCTGTACTGGCCGTCCCGTCTGGATCCGGTCCAGAAAGGTATCGAACTTCTGGAAGATATTGCCTTGCGGTTTATCGAACACCATCCTGATGTGCAGATTGCCATTGTGGGCGATCCGGT
The DNA here is from genome assembly GCA_016930745.1 of Sedimentisphaerales bacterium. Lineage (GTDB taxonomy): Bacteria > Planctomycetota > Phycisphaerae > Sedimentisphaerales > Anaerohalosphaeraceae > JAFGGE01. The sequence continues at coordinate 21,385 of JAFGGE010000034.1, read as the reverse complement.
GGGAGGCGATTTAACTCATGTCGAATATCTGGGCCGGATTGCCTGTGCCTCGGGGGGCCGGATTGCCTTTCGCCGATTCGAACAGGACCTGAGTATCCTGGGGTATGCCGCCGCCGGAGATGTTTTCGGAGCATCCCTTTATGAGCCGTTCGGACAGATCGACGTGGTGGGAAATCTCTTCGGGGCGACAGCCACCAATCGGGATACGGGGGGATATGCCGATAAAATCTCCCTGCTTCGACTCCGGGCATGGGGCGCCCCGATCGACCGCGGCAATGGCGTCCTGTTTCGCGATTACGACGCCGGGGGGCTCTGGTGGGGATTGTCCACAACGGTCGAACACCACCGCTATTTCCGAGCCAATCCCGCCGAGTGGCAAAAACAGATGCGCCGCATCATGAAGGAGGCCCGCGAGAACTGGAGCCTGGACAACATGGTCGCCCGCTATATTACCGCCTATGAAGAACTCAACGAGGGCCGACCTCTCGTGTGAGAGTTCATGGCCTCTGCGTCAGAGAAAACACGATCATGGGATCCACGGGATAACGGCCGAAACGCTCTCCATAGACCGCCAGACCGCCCGGCAGGGCTTCATCCACCTCCAGCCGGAGAATGATTTTCTTTTCCGCATACGCCTTTTGCAGCATATCTTTTGATAGTCCGGCATCGATCAGATAGCCATAAGATCCGGCTTCACGAAGAAAACGATCCCTCTTCTGGCTGTACCACGACAGAATACCGCGATGATCGGCCGGATCGTCGGGAAGTTCAAATACGCCGAGGCTCTCGCCCATCGCACGGATACGGACCGCGCTGGGAAACGTCGTTTCATCCGTCATGGGGTAGGCGTTACGATTCAGGCTGGGATCATGCGTACCCTTGCCCCGCATGAAATCGCCCTCCTGTTTGGCCGCCCCTTCCCGGTCTTTGCCGAACAGTTGCTTTGCGCTCAATTCCATGCGTATGGTTGCATTCTGAATGTCTTCCAAAGCAAGGCTTGACGGCCAGTCGATTTGATACTCGAAATATCCCGAACCCGCCCCATTGACCTTTAATCCGTCCAATACATTCCATTGCTTGAGCGACCATTTCGCATCGCTGAAGGTATGAGGCGCGAATCGGACCACGTGCTGCCTTCCGCTGCGGCGCGAGGAAGTCGCCTGTTCCCGGGGACTGGGACCCTCCTCGACAAGATAGGTCGTAAAGTTGCGATGCAGGATCCGTTCGGTTCTGTCTTTCAGCGTCAGGGTAAGAACAGCCAGACCCGGCTCCTCAGGCATAGTGATTTCGGCGGCGGGCAATTCCTTATTCATCCATGGAGTGTACGGAATCGTCCTTCGGCCGCGCCAATATCGCCGCTGGACGCCCAGGGTATTCCATCCATAGAGTTCCATATCGAGGACCAGTTCATTTCCCGCCTGTTCGTCGGTCATAAAGGAGGCGTACAGGGGCGTTTCGACGGTCTGAGCCGGCCTGACAGCCCGGCATAATTCCCTTTCCGAAGCGATATAGAATTTGCCGTGCAGGTCGTTTAATGTCATTCCCTTGACCAGATCCGACATGCCCGTATACTTATTGGAGCGGTCAAATCGCCAGTAGCCGTTCCATTCATTGATCACATCGTGATGTTCGGTATACAGCCAGCCGCATGCCTTGGGATGGCGGCGGAACTCGTTGATCATGATGTGATAGTCCCAGCTCCAGTCCACATCGCCGGCGCTTCCCTCATACCCCCACACATTGCCGCATTCGCTGTTGAACATCGGATCGCCATCCTGCCTGCGTCCGCCGATATAGTTCCACGTCGATCCGACATGGGTGTCCCGGCAGATCTGATCCAGCAGCTCGCGCCAGCCGTAGCCGGGAAGATAGGCGTGCCAGGTATTGAGGTCGGTGGCGACATGATCGTGATTGCAGGGGGAATTGTCTTCGACCAGACGTGTCGCATCGAGTTCCTTGGTCAGACGATAGACGCTTTCCACCCATGTCTGCGTTTCGGGCGTATACCCTTTGTCTCCGGTCCGCAAGCCCCATGTCTCATTGAAATTCACCCAGGAAAAAATGGACGGATGGTTATAATCCCGCCGGATCATTCCGCGAAGGGCATATTCCGTTTCGGCCCGCATTTTCTCATCGGGATCGCCCCAACTGTTGGGCACATCGGCCATGATCAAGACGCCCAAACGGTCGGCCCAGTAGAGCTTGCGCGGAATTTCCACCTTGATATGAATCCGCTGGCCGTTGAGGCCGATACTCCGGGTGCGAAGGATTTCGTCCCGCATAAACGCATCGCTGGGGAAGGTATAGAAACCCTCGGGATGATACGACTGGTCCAGCGTCAGTTGCAGATAAATCGGTTTATTATTTAACATGACATACGGCAGATCCGTGCCGGGCAATACTCCTGTGCTGATTTTTCGCATCCCGAAATATGTCCTGACGCGGTCTTCTATTATTCCGCCTGTGTTTCGCAAAACCGCCTCTACCTCATAAAGATACGGGTCCTCCAGCGACCATAAACGCACGGCCGGTATCCCGAGATCATACTGTAACGTTTTCTGCCCTTTGGCAATCGTCTGTTTGGCGCCGGGTCCGCGTATTACATCGCCGTGGAGAGGAACCAGCTCGAATGCCAAATCCACCGGAGCTTCCTGATCCAGTGTCACTTTCACCGTAACCTTCTTGTTGTCGATATCCGGCGTAAAGTGAACCGTCTCTATGGCCACAGCGGGGCGGGCTTCCAGATAAACCGTCTGCCAGATGCCCGCCGCCCGGCCATAACCCTGTTTGCCCTCCAGCTTGAACTTGTGCGGCGTGTCATCCACCCGCAGAACCAGTTTCTGTTCCCGGCCGAATTGCAGCATCGGCGTCAAATCAAATGCAAACGGCGTATATCCTCCCTGATGTTCTCCCAATTTCTTCCCATCCAGCCAGGCGGTCGTATGCCAGTCGCTGGCCCCCACCACCAAAAAGACACGCTGCCCCTTCCAATCGGAGGGAACTCGGATAGAACGGGCGTACCAGCCGATATCAGCCTGGTCCTTCACCCCGGACAGTGCGGACCCCCAGGGGAAAGGAACGGTGATTGTCAATGAAAAGTCTTTATTGCCTGAAAACCATTCCTGCTCGACTCCCTTGTTCTCCGAATCAAACGCAAACTTCCAGGAGCCGTTGAGATTCAGCCATCGGGAACGCTGAAAATCCGGCCTCGGATGCTCCGGCAAAGGAATTGCAGCCCCTGCGGCGCTGATGCTGAGCAGAAGAATCAAACTGGCGGCCGTAATGCGCATCGTTTTACCTCTCATCGGTTTCCTCTTCAAATAAATGTACCCTCTTTTGCTGACACTGCCCTTTACGCGAAATCCCGCCGTGGCTTTTGCGGTTTCCTTCCTGACAAGGCGATATCATTATAATGACAGTTGTTCTTTCGTTCCAGATCCTTGGGGATATTTCTTGCTCTTATACGAACATGCTACCCCCTCATGATACCCCTTCGGTCACTGGATTGGAAATTTTGAAAAACGATGCTGTCTCTTGATTCTGCCCTTTCGGACGACTATAGTAACGTGGATGGAACGAATCGGCCCAGACGGGCCGAGGGGGACCGCCATGAGGAATCGGTGAGACAAACGCATGCCGGGAAAAAACGGGATAGACAAAACCGCAGGAAAGTTCGACAGGCTCAAACAGCTCCTGCAGCGTAAAGCGGCGATGGTCATTGTCCTGCAGGACAATCCCGACCCGGATTCCATCGCTGCCGGGGTTGCCCTGCGCAAGCTGGTCAATAAACTGGCCAAAATTCCCTGCACCATCGCCTATGGAGGCACGGTCGGACGGGGCGAAAACCGCGCCCTGGTCCGTTATCTGGGCCTGAATCTGCGCCTGTGCAACGAGCTCGATTTCGCCAAGTTCGACCTCGTTGCTATGGTCGATACCCAGCCCGGCGCCGGCAATAATTCTCTGCCCGAAGATGTCCAGCCGGACATTGTTTTCGACCACCACCCTCTGCGCAAGACTTCGCGAGCCATCCCTTTCACCGACATCCGCAGGAAATACGGAGCGACCGCCACGATCCTGCTGGAATACCTGACCGCCGCCGGAATCACCGTCGATGTCCGCCTGGCGACCGCTATACTCTATGCCATCCGCTCGGATACGCAGGACCTCGGACGGGAGGCCTGCAAAGCCGACATCGAAGCCATCGGAATCCTTTTCCCACGGTCCAACTGCCGTATGCTCAGCGTCATCCAGCGCGGCGCGGTTCCCAAGACCTATTTTCGCATGCTCGCCGAAGGCCTCAATAATGCCTATTGCTACGGGCATGCCATGATTACCTCTCTGGGCCAGATCGACAATCCCGATATGATCGCCGAGGTCGCCGACCTGCTGTTGCGGGAGGATACCACCAATTGGACCATGTGTACGGGGATTTACGACAATAAGCTGCTGATCAGCCTGCGCACCAGCCAGGAAACTCGAAAGGCTTCGGATGTGATACGAAAACTGGTCGCCCGCCGAGGCACAGGCGGCGGACACGACACCTACTCCGGAGGACAAATCCCGCTGGGCCGCCGTACTCCGGCCCGTCGGGCCAGATTGCTGAAAACCATCCAGGACAAATTTCTCAAGGCCATCGCAATGACCGCTCACGCTCCCGAACGTCTGATTACGATCAAATATTCCACCCAGCCATGAAACGTCAGGATCGAAGCAAAACCATCGCAACCGCCCTGCTCACCTGGTACAGGTCCAAGGCCCGTATCCTGCCCTGGCGGCAGACCCGAGATCCCTATTGTATATGGATCTCCGAAATCATGCTCCAACAAACGCGGGTAACGGCTGTCATCCCTTTTTTTAAACGATTTATCAGTGCTTTCCCGACAGTTAAGGCCCTTGCCAATGCCAAAATCGACACCGTTTTAAAACACTGGGAAGGCCTGGGATACTACAGTCGGGCGAGAAATCTGCATGCGGCGGCCAGGACAATCTGTATGGAATATGAAGGGAATCTACCAACGGATGTCACGCGACTGCGTACCCTGCCGGGAATCGGGCGTTATACGGCCGGGGCAATCGCCTCGATCGCTTTCGGCGCCGACGAACCGGTCCTCGACGGCAATGTCGTCCGGGTTTTGTGCCGTATGGAGTGCATCGAGGCCGATCCCAGACAAGCCCAAATCCAGGAACGCCTATGGGCTTTGGTACGAGGCCTGATCCCCAAAGGACAGGCCTCAGACCTGAACCAGGCTCTGATGGAACTGGGAGCGATGATCTGTCTTCCTAAAAACCCGCAATGCCTGATTTGCCCGGCCCGGCAATACTGCCTTGCCCTTCTTCACCAAAAACAGCAGTCCATCCCCTTCCGTTCAAAGAAAAAACCGCTGCCCCGCTATACCATCGCCGTCGGCGTGATCTGGAAACAGGGTCGAATCCTGATCGACAGGCGAAACGCCGACGGGCTGCTTGGCGGCATGTGGGAATTCCCCGGCGGAAAGAAAAAGAAAGGTGAATCATTGCGCCAAACCGTAACAAGGGAGGTTTGGGAAGAGGTTGGATTAGAGATCGACGTGCAAAAAAAGATTACCGCCGTTCCTCATGCTTATTCCCACTTCCGAATCTGCCTGCACGCCTTTCACTGTCAATGGACATCGGGCAAGGCCAGGCCGTTGGGCTGCGACAAGGTGCGTTGGATCTGGCCATCGCAGTTGAAGCAATACGCCTTCCCCGCCGCCAATCAAAAGATTATTGCCTGTCTTGAGAAATGATGAACCGCCCCGTCTATGTGCCCTGAATCAGCGATTCGGCGTATTGAAACCAGGCCTGCGGTCCCTCCTTGAGAAAACGATTCAGAGACTCGTCTTTGACCAATTCCCCCAGCAGGGCCTTTCTGCGATCCGGACTATCGACGGATTGTATGATCGTACACCGCACTTGCTCCAGGGCTTCTACAAACCGGCCCTGCGCTTCGGTGAAAATCGCCTCCAGTTTTCTTCGGACATGTCCCGCATAGGCCGGGCAGTGCCCGTCCGTGCTGACGGCGATCTGCAGCGGACCCCGCTGAAGAACGGCCGGCACGAAGAAATCGCAAAGCTCCGGAACATCCACTACATTGCAAAGGACTTCCAGTTCCTGACAATCGCCGTATATGCGGCGATTCAGGGTTGCATCATTCGTGGCGGCAATACACAATAGCGCCGAGGCAAGATAGTCCTTCGAATAGGAACTTTCGATCATCTCCACGTTGGGCAGATTGCAGGACTGGGTAAAAGCACAGTCAAAATGCAGCGCTACCACCACGACACGGGCGCCGGCATCCGCCAGAGACAGGACTTTGCGGGCGCCCACAGGACCGGCGCCAATGACGACCGTACGTTTCCCCGCCAGATTCAGATAGATAGGATATCTATGCATGGGGACCATTCTAATGCGAATACTTTGGCAGGCAACAGGAAAATCCCTTGTGATCAAAGATTAACAGGCCGTGGGCTGGTTGAGAACTTCGTGAATCACGTCGATCAGAAGCTGGCTTTCGACGGGTTTGGCCAGGAAAACCTGACCGCCGATCTTATTGCCGCGTTGAACCTGTTGCTCCTGAGAGAACAGACCGGTTAGAAAAATGATGGGGATACCGGCCGTATCGGGATCGTCTTTAAGGCGGATGGCGACTTCTTCCCCGCCCATTCCGGGCATGGACAGATCGAGAATGATCAGATCGGGATGCCGCTGTTTGGCCAGGGCAATGCCGTTCTGGCCATTCGGGGCGGTCATGACGCGAAAACCCTTGCGGCCCAGCGTGCGATCCATGGCCGCCAGCAGGTTCGGTTCATCGTCAATGATCAGGATTCTCTTCTATTCCATAAAACACCTTATCCACAGTCGGTTATAATTGCTATCGGCTTGAATGAACGGAAGCTAAATTTGGAAATATCCCGCCAGGCAAGAATTTTTCCCGGGGACCGGACCGAGCCTATGGAAAAACGGTTGTCTTGGGAGCCCATTCTGTAGTATTATAGGATAGTTGCCGGCAAAAGAAGCTGGGGCGATTTGTTTTATCGGAGGTCTGGAATTTTATCGAGGTGTTCAGGAAAGGAGCAGAAATGCGTATGAAAATCACCCTCATGCTACTTTTTACTATCGTAGCGATGACACAAGCCGAAGAATTGACCTATCTGGATCTGATCGGACGATTAACTAACCTGGAACATCTCGCTGTTTTGCCGGCCCCCGGCGAAACCTGTCAGCAGTGGTCAAGCTGGGATCGGTCCAGTAAATACGATCCGGCGACCGGTCAATATCGGGCCTGGGACGCCAACGGCGACGGAACCGGAATAATCCGCACTGAGGGAGAGCGGGAGGTGTTTGCCGAGATGGAAGGGCCAGGGGTCATCTGGCGCATCTGGTCGGCCAAGGATGGGCCCGGGCATGTCAGAATATATCTGGACGGCAATCAGGAACCGGCCGTGGATCTTCCCTTTAGCGGATATTTTGACGGTAAGCATGAGCCCTTTGTTTATCCGGCCCTGGTGCATATGGTCGCTTTGGGTCTGAACAACTATGTCCCAATCCCCTACCAAAAGTCCTGCAAGATCGTCGCGGACAAGGAATGGGGTCGCTATTACCATTTCACGTATACAACCTTCCCAAAGGGCACGAAGGTGCCGACTTTCAAGCGCGATCTTAGCGAGGCGGAAACAAAGGCCCTCCGGAAGGCCAATGCCCTTTTGAGCGAATGCGGGCAGGATCCGGCCGGACAGCGTGATGGACAGGTGATTCTGGAAAAACAGATCGTTGTCGGGCCGGATGAATTTACGACGGTGGCCACTCTGGATGGTCCCCGGGCTATCACAGCAATCAGGATCAAAATGGATGTGCCCGAAGGCGCAGAGGGATATGACCTTCTGCGCAGTATCAGCCTTGGAATTCACTGGGATGGGGAAACCCTGCCCAGCGTCTGGGCCCCGCTGGGCGATTTCTTCGGCACCGCGCCGGGAGTAAACTACTACCGCTCTTTGCCGCTGGGAATGACCGAGGATGGATTTTACTGTTACTGGTACATGCCGTTCAAACAGGCGGCCATCCGTCTGAAAAACGATTCGGATCAATCCGCAACAATCCATTTTGAGATCACACACGCCCCGCTGTCGCAGCCGATTGAACAATTGGGGCGATTTCATGCCAAGTGGCATCGGGATATGTATTTGGACCCGGCGCGAAGCATCGACTGGACCATGCTCAAGACCCGGGGACGCGGGCGCTTCTGCGGCGTGATGCTGCATGTCTGGAATCCGCGCGGCGGATGGTGGGGCGAAGGCGATGAAAAATTCTTCGTCGACGGGGAAAAGTTCCCCAGCACCTTCGGCACCGGCAGCGAAGACTATTTCGGCTACGCCTGGTGCAATCCCGGCCTGTTCACCAACTGCTACCACAACCAGACGATCAGCATGAACAACAAAGGACATATCAGCGTCAACCGCTGGCACATCGGAGACAACATACCCTTCCAGACATCCTTCGAAGGGGCCATCGAAAAGTATTATCCCAATAATAAGCCGACATTGTATGCCTGCACCGCCTATTTCTATCTGGCCCCCGGACAGGAGGACGGCTATCGGCCGATCCGAATCGAGGAGCGAATCGGCTACTGGGGCGAACTCGTATCGTTCAAGGTAAAGGGCGCCCTGGAAGGCGAAAAATTAAAGATCCTCGGCAAGACCGGCGGCAATCCTCAGGTGCAGGAGATGTCCAACTTTGGCGGCAACTGGAGCGAGGACGCCCATCTGTGGTGGATCGACGCCAAACCGGGCAATACTCTGGAATTGGCCGTCCCGATTGCCGAAGATGGCTCGTACAGAATTAAGACCCAGCTTACACGAGCGGTTGACTATGGCATCGTGCAGTTGCATCTGGACGGCAAGCCTCTGGGAGGACCGATTGACCTGTTTAACAACGGCGTCGTGGCTACCGGGCCGCTTGATCTGGGAACACAGGATTTGAAAAAAGGCCGGCATGTCCTCAAGGTTGAAATCCTCGGCGCCAATCCCAGCGCCGTCAAAAGCTATATGTTCGGCCTCGACTACCTGCTCCTGGAAAAATAGTACCTAACGGTGAAATATGACAAATGGCAGTGCCCTTTGGAGGAGCCATTCATGCTAAAGACTCGAGTAAGTGAAACGAGTGTAAATTTTAAACGGGATGGGATCGAAAAACAGAGCCGACTTTATCACAGTCCGATGGACCGGCGAAGTTTTCTCAAATGGGCCGGTTTCGGGGCCCTGTCGCTGTCGGCGGCCGGCTGGATCTGGCCGGTCGTTTCCCGAGCGGCCGATAGTGTTCTGGCGGCAGATCATTATGTGCCGGTGGAAAAACAGCTTGATCCGGCATGGATACAGTCCCTCTTTGCCCGCGGCAGGCGGACGATTTATACCGGCAAAGACCTGGATACGATCGGCATGCCCGTCGGCGGCGTCTGTGCCGGGCAGGTCTATCTGACCGGAGACGGCCGACTGAGCGAATGGCAGATCTTCAACCAGTTGGTTTTCAGCGGATACGGGCAGACCAATTATCATCAATTGGGCCGTAAACCCGATCTGTGCATCGATCAGGGCGCGGCGATCCGAATCCAGAGCAACGACAAGCAAATGATTCGCACCATCGACCGTCGCGGATTCGAGGATGTGCGTTTCTGCGGTGAATATCCCATCGCAAGGATTCGGTATCGGGATCCCGGCGTGCCGGTCGAGGTGGAACTGGAAGCCTTCTCTCCGTTTATCCCGCTCAACGAGGCCGATTCGGCCCTGCCGTCCACGATCCTCCGGTATACTGTGCGGAATCGCTCTGATCTGGACTTACAAGTCACTCTGGCCGGCTGGCTGGACAATCAGATCAATCGCTTCAGCGGAAAAGAGTTACCGGGATTGCGATGGAACGAAATCCAGACCGGCAACGGAGCTACAACGATGCTTTGTCGTGCCAGGCATGCCAAGGTCGATCCGGTTACGCGGGGCACCATCGTTTTTGCCGATTTCGAAGGCCAGGACTATGGCTCCTGGAAGGTTGAAGGCCAGGCCTTCGGCAAAGGCCCCGCTCGCGGCACCCTGGAAAGCCAGCAGCAGGTCACCGGCTTTGAGGGCAAGGGGCTGGTCAATACCTATCTGGGCGGAAATGACCAGCTTGAGGGCAAATTGATTTCCCCGGAATTCACGATAGAACGCGATTTTATCAATATGCTCATCGGCGGCGGAGCCCATACGGACAAAACCTGTATCAATCTTCTGATCGACGGCAAGGTCGTTCGCACCGCCAAGGGCAACAACGATGAGAAACTCACCTGGCAGAACTGGAATGTCCGTGAATTTTCCGGGAAAAAGGCTCATATCGAGATCGTCGACGCCGAGAGCGAAGGCTGGGGCCATATCAACGTCGATCAGATCGAGTTCAGCGATACAACCCGGACAGGTTTTGGCGGCAAGGTCGAAGAGCAGATTGATCACGGCACGATGGGCCTGACGGTCCTTGGAGACGATGGCATCGTCACAAGCCGATCGATCCCGGATGGACCTGCCCAGGAGGTCATGTTTTTGGGTGAAGGTCTGGCGCATACGAAGGACATGGAAAAACCGTTTGGCCTGCCCCTGCGAGGGGCCGCCGGCAAGACATTAACCCTGACCCCGGACGCCAAAGAGACCGTAACTCTGATCGTTTCGTGGCACTTTCCCAAACAAATGCGGGATTCCAATCTTGTCGGGCATTTCTACGACAACCAGTTCTCGGACGCCGCTCAGGTGGCCCGGTATATCTCAATGCATGAAGATCGGCTTGTCGGTCAGACCAAACTCTGGCATGACACCTACTATGATTCTTCCCTGCCATGGTGGCTCCTGGATCGTCTGGGTTCGACGCTTTCGACGCTGGCGACCGGAACCTGTCAGTGGTGGAAAAACGGACGTTTCTGGGCCTGGGAAGGCGTGGGGTGCTGCCACGGCACCTGTGCTCACGTGTGGAATTACGAACACGCCATGGCGCGTCTATTCCCCCGTCTGGAGCGCTCGGTGCGCGAAATGCAGGATTACGCCATCGGGATCGGTTTCGTCCCGGAGACGGGTATGGTCCGCTTTCGCGGCGAGGGTTGGGGCATGTGGGCCGCCGACAGCCAGGCCGGCGGGATCATGAAGGCCTATCGCGAACACCAGATGTCCGCCGACAGCGAATTCCTGAAACGCAACTGGGCCCATATCAAAAAAGCCCTGCAATTTTTGATCAACGAAGACGGCAATGATGACGGCTTCCTGGAGGGCAAACAGCATAACACCTTCGACATTGATTTCTATGGTCCCAATCCCATGATCGTCTCTCTCTATCTGGGCGCTCTGCGGGCCGGGCAGGAGATGGCCGTCGAATTGGGCGATAAGGAATTCGCCGGAAAATGCAAGGCCATCTATGACCGCGGCAGCCGAAATTTCGTCGAGAAACTCTTCAACGGCGAGTATTTCATACAGATTGTAGACCATAAGAAATACCCGGACGCTCAGTATGGCGATGGTTGCCTGTCCGATCAGCTTTTCGGACAGGGCTGGGCCCATCAGGTCGGTTTGGGCTATATCGTCCCTAAAAAATATAGCGATACGACGTTGAAGTCCGTATGGAAATATAACTGGGCCCCTGATGTGGCGGCGCAGAACAAGGCCCACGCCCCCGAGCGGTGGTTCGCCCATCCGGGCGAGGCCGGCCTGTTCACCTGCACCTGGCCCAAAAGCCGGCATATGGGAAACAAATCCGTGCGGTACCGGGACGAAGTATGGACGGGGATCGAATACCAGGTCGCCGGACACATGGCATGGGAAGGAATGACCACCGAGGCCCTGGCGATCTGTCGGGGGATTCACGAGAGATACCATCCGAGCAAGCATAATCCATGGAACGAGATCGAATGCGGCGACCACTATGCCCGCGGACTGGCCAGTTGGGGCGTTTTGACGGGATTGTGCGGTTTGGAATACCACGGCCCCAGGGGACATATCGGTTTTGCGCCGCGAATCCGGCCGGATCGGTTCCAGGCGGCCTTTACCGCGGCCCAGGGTTGGGGCTCTTTGTCGCAGAAGCGCAGCGACACAGAGCAAACCAACGGGATTAAACTTGTTTGGGGCTCGCTGCGTATTAAATCCTTCTCCATGGAATTGCCCGATGGCACGAAGGCCTCAAATATCAAGATCACAGCCCCGCAGCAAAGACGTTCGGATTTCGGTCAGGAAGGAACACGACTAACGATCACATTCGATAAGGAAATCGAGCTGCAAGCTGGGCAGGAATTGACAATTGCCTGCAATATATAGGAAAAAACGGCGTCCGTATTATGGATAGTCTATATTAAGAAGCCGTATAGAAACGCCCATAGTGGGGATCCAAAATAACAGATTACCTGAAAGAGGCCCTGTGAGAGTAATCATCGACAGAGCATGTATTCACGTTGTGCTCCTTTTCTCAGGTTTCCTATCCATGCCGTTATACTCCCAGACACTCGAAGCCATAACAGAGCCCCAGCAAGGCAGGTCGATGCGTGCATCGAGCGGCAATCGCATGGATAATGCCGATTCAGAGAAGTTTACAATCGGCCAGACCAAGACAATCGGTATTCTTAAGGGTCCCGGCAAGATCACTCACATGTGGTTTACCCCATCTTCCATGGACATCCGTTATCCCCGCGCTCTTGTGCTTCGGATCTACTGGGACGGTTCCAGCACGCCTTCCGTAGAAGCTCCTTTGGGAGATTTTTTCGCCGTCGGCAACGGTATGCGAGCCACGGTAAATTCACTGTCGGTCAAGGTGAGCTCCTATGGCCGGGCCTACAATTGCTACTGGCAAATGCCCTTCGGCAGAGAAGCCAGGATCACCCTCAGCAACGAATCCGACAAGGCCCCCGCCTCTTGCTATTATCACATCGACTGGATCCAATTTGAGAGCAAACCCAAAATCCTTATGTACTTTCATGCTCGCTATCATCAGGAGTATCCGCCCGAACTGGACAAGCCCTACACTGTGTTTGTTGGTAAAGGAAGAGGTCACTATGTTGGCACCGTTCTATCCTCCCAGAATGCCATTGGCCACTGGTTCGGAGAAGGGGATGATTTCTTTTATATCGACGACGAAAAGGAGCCGTCTGTTGTTGGAACCGGAACCGAGGACTACTTCAACGAGGCATGGAACATGAGAGTCCACTCAAGTCTGTATAACGGATGCACCATTTTCGAACCTCGCGCTCCCGACGCCCGAGTCACGGCATACAGATGGCATATCGCCGATCCCATCCTCTTTGAAAAGTCTTTGAAGTTCGAAATCGAGCGGCGCGGATTTATAATGGATTCCCAGGGCCGGGAAATCGATCCGTCGGGTTCCCGCCCCGACTATTGGTCCTCGGTCTCCTTCTGGTATCAGGATTCGATCGCTGCGCCCTGGTGCGAATTCCCGCCTTACAAAGAAAGGATCAATGCCGAGATCGTACTCCATTTACCCCAAGTCGTTGACGCCATAAGGCGCTCCGAGACAGTCGAATTACAGGTGCTTCCCTACAACCGGGCCACTTACACAAAACCATGGTTTCGTGTAAAAAACGATGCCGTAGGCGGATGGATCGAAATTCCGTTCGAGATCAAGGAGAAAGGCAGATACTCTATGTCGCTGTTTCAGCTTCTGCGCGAAGACAACGGCATCTGGAAGGTCTCCATAGACGGCAAGGAGATCTACGAAGCCGGAGAATCGCAGATTGCGGGAGGGTACCGGGTAAGCCTCGTCAATCAGATGCCACCCGATCAGATTAACACGACTCTGGATTTCTTCAATATTTATCGAAAAGACGAGCACGAGGATTATATCTACGGTCAAAGAAGGGAGCGAAAAATAGGTTTGTTTCGATTCGATCCAGGCGTGCACACGCTGCGACTGGTATGCGTCGGATCCAATCCGCAGTCTTTCCATCCGGAAACCGGCCGACTCCGCTATAACCTTTCCGCGGATGTCCTCTCGCTGCGGAAACTGCCGTTCACCGAAATCGTTGACAAGCAGGCCGAAGAACTCAAACAAAAGGAAAAAGCGGCTCTCATCAATAAGGAGGATCGCAGGTCTTCTTCCATTCCAACAAATACCCGAACTCCGCAGCGACTCTGGCAGGATTTCCAAAGTACACTGCCCGATCTGGAATTGTCCATAGAAAAAGACGAAGTCGTCCGGTCTGACTCGAATCCCAGGATAACCTTGCGGCGTGTCGAACTCAAATTTTATAGCCAACAGTTAGAAGGGAAGAAATGGGGCCATCCCTGTGTGGTATTTATCCCCATTCATTCAATCGGCGACGAGACGCCTCGACAAACAGGAAAAATCGTGATCGTCGGCCAGCGCAGTTGGGATGGCCTGTCCACCGGGCCCTGGCGTAACCCTTTTCTCGGCAATTACGGCGAACCGATAGCGGCCTTAAGCGGTTACCCTACTATGGTTTGTCCCGTTCCCGGAGAATATGACGACTCTCCCGGCAAAGAGATCTCGATCGCCTTCCTTCGTCAATACGGAAATAAAACCGAGCAAACCACAAGCCATAACTACTTCCGCCTGGCGATCCCTTATTTGCGCGCCCTCGACGTAATGGCTCAACTTCTCCATATTGAAAAAGATCGAATCCGAGCTGTCATAGGAGGTCACAGCAAAAGGGCTACCTCCGCACTCACCGCCGCCGCTATCGATCCCGACCGAATCATCGGTCTTGTCTACATGGGAAACGAATCAACATGGGACGGTATGCTGGAATCCCCCTGGAGAGCGGTTTGTCCCGCCTGCACGAAGGATTGGATCAAGGCGAAAGTTCTCTATCTTGGAGCGACGAACGAGGATGGTTATCGCATGTATAACATCAACAGGATGCAACAGATCATGGAAGGCCAATGGACAATCGAATACATTCCGAACTACCGCCATGCCTCGATGTCGGAGAAGCACTTTCTGGATTGGCGCATGTGGATCGCGCACGTGTTCGAGAATCGGCCGATCAGCGCCATAAGCGATCTGAGTTATCGCGAGGTAATGGAGGACTTCGCATGGGGCGGTCGAACAGGCCATGCGGGGACTGTCTTCCGAGCCCGAATCCCATCACCCAACAAAATCATCCAGGTCAAAGTTTGGTATGTGTACAACGATGACGAACCTTATTGGCGCGACCTTGTATGGTATCCCGAGTTCATGGTGCGAACCGAGGGCGACTATTACGAAGGTTTTGTCAGAGGCAGATTGCCTGATGCATGGCTTGTCGAAGTGAAGGATATTGCCGGCGGGGTTGCCGGTTATGTCAGTAGCCTTCCACAGGATATCACCGGGAAAAAAACCGAGACCAAACCCTCCCGCGGCTCGCGAAGCCGTCTCTGGACGCCGAAATAGAAAAATCGGACGCGGGGAGGGGAATGAGAGGAAATTACAATGATCGGAGCACGCTGTCGGCATTGCTGCATCTGGTTGATTTCTTCATGGTTCATCGCTCCGGGCTCGGTTGCGGACACGCGGACACTCATAGGCCAGAGCGAAAAGGTCTATACACTGGCGCCGGGAAATACCCAGATTAAAGGCTTAGCTTTCGATGATTTATCTCCTCATGCGCCTCGCCTTTTCGTTCTCGATCATACGGCCGGGATATTCATCTACAAACTTGACGGTGACGCCGATAGTCCGAAAAAAGAACTGCAACTGTCCGGGAATATCGCACTGCCAAACGGCGACAACAAATCGCACATTTCCGATCCACGAGGCCTCGCTTATGACTTCGAAAGCGGACGAGACATCTTCTACTTTCTGGACTGGGATGCCGCCCAGGCCAGGTCTCAATTGTGGCGAGCCGATTTCGAAATAAATGCGCTCATCCACATTGATCTGACACAATCCCCCTGCCGAATCGGCCAGAGGCAGGTTTACGACCTCGCATACGACAACGGGATTCTTTTCGTGTGTTTCGACGCCTCGGGTTACAAAGAGAATACCCTACGAGTCGCACGAGGTATTCTAAAACTGCGATGGAATCCGGCCGATGCCGACAAATTGGAATTTCTTAAGCATATGCCTGATTCCGGAGAGTTCCCATCGCACGGCCTGGCCCTCATGCAGTTCGAAGGCGCCCGCTATCTCTGGGCTACCGCCGGAAACGACCACATCTATTCGGCCCAGGCCCAGACCGGCCGAGGCCTCTTCTATTTTAACCGACCTACATCCACCGACAACAGCAGACCCTGTCTTGGATTGGCTTTCGGCGACAATGCCCTTTGGGTACCCGAAGGCCTCAACGGGCCGGACCGCGTGCACCGTGTAAACGTCACCCAGAACCTCGATGCATTTTACCAAGGCCCGCGAATCCTTCGCCATCTTGTAATGACCATTCGCACCGAACCTGAAGCACAGTGCGATGTCCCTGGGAAAGTCTATCACTACTACTCACGTCCCTATGCGTACGAGCAACTGCACAACCAGGGCATCTGGCCTGAAACCGAAAGGATTGCAGACACGTCAAATGCCCCGAACGCAGCCATTAAGCCATTCACGTACGACCCGGCCGGCGATATCGCCGCCCGTCAACACATGAGCCTGGTCGAATACGCGGACGCTCCGGCACGACATTACTCGTCACAATACGAAATTGACATCTGGACGAGTCTCTATAGAAAATATATCTATCCCCACCGGGTCAACCAGAACACAGAACTGGCCAAAACCAGCTATCTGGCCGATGACCCGAATCTGTTCAACCTCAGCGACACCAAGACGTACGATCGTTTCTTGGAAAGAGTCGCCGGCCATTGTAAGGCAAAATACGGAGTTTCTGCCGATATGGACCATCCCTACTGGGCGGCTCGAAACGTACTCGAGTATATTCAGGACAATTATTACTACCCCGCACGGGAACAGGGCAGGCCCGCCACGGTCGACTACAACAACCACCACTATGATGCCAATCCCGGAAATCTTAAGATTGCCCTCTCCCAGCGTCCCTACGATCAGACGCAAATCACCGCATGTTCAGGTACCAGCGTCATGCTCACGGGAGCGATGCGATATCTCGGCATACAGGCAAGGTGGCTGGGCACCGGCGCTGAAAAGAGCGCAAACCAGTGGGACAAAAACCACAACGGCCTGCTGGATGAGGAGGAGTCGGCCCCCTGCTCAAACGGACACCGATATACCCAGGTCTGGCTTGGCAGTAATTACGGCTGGGTATGCTTCGATGCCACTCCGCTCCGACCCGAGTATATGGACTATGACCCCGCCCCGCCCATCCGTTCCCAGTGGCAGTATATGAACCGAGCCGCCAGAGGCCACCTGCTTGATAAACGAATCGTTTTTAATGTCGGATCCGCACTCTTTGTTCCACTCTATAGAGACTTCGAATACGAGGAGAGATTGATCCTCGACAACAACTGCGGAGGCGATCAAAGATACAATCTGCAGGGACGTTTTGACAAACCTCGGATGTGGAAACTCCCGCGGCATAGCATCTCGGTTGAGAATCTGTGTTTCCTTACGAACATCGAGGTCTCGGGCCCCAAAAATCAAACCGAAGTGACATGGAAGCGCAAAGGATGCTGGGACAGGGACCCCCAAGCAACACTTTCTGTTTATTTGCAGCAGATCTCTTCCGACACGAACAAGGCAAGGGATATTGCCCTGCTGGCCAAAGCCCTTCCCTGTGAATCGAGACGGATCACCGTCGATCTCTCCAACTACAGCGGCCGATCATATCGCATTATCATTCGCAAGGATGGCGATTCAGAAACCGGAGGTCATTCAAAGCCCTTCGATCTGCAGTAAGGAAAAGCGGGTAAGCCCACCGCCCCAATGGCATATGGTGAAGAAAAGGAGATGATGCGGTTATTGGGAGTTTTTCAACCAGTGCAGAGGCAGGAATACATTCCAGAGAGCGGTTCTTTGGGCGAGTTTGGCGCAGGCAATGCACTCATCGATTGTTTCCAGAATCCTTGTTTTCGTCAAGGATTCATCTATGCAGGGATGGATTGCAGAACGTGCCGAAGCTGCCGTCATGCCGAATCCGCCAAAGCAGGCCCGCGAACGATCCTGATTTGTCGTGTGAAAGATCCCGCCGACCGCCTGCTCGACGTCGTCGATCCGTATGGATCTTGCACCCGTCACGCGCGCATTCCCGGTCCGTACATCAACATCGACCAGGACTCCTCCCGCCTTATCCCCCTCACCAAAGGTCTCTTCACCGTCGTAGACGCCGAAGACTATCCCGCCCTGTCCAAACATCGCTGGTATGCCAGCAGTTCGCACGGCCAGTACTATGCCGCCCTTGCCTACGACAAAAAGGCCAGAGAATTGTTCGGAGAATTCGCCTGCCTCAATTTCCCGGATGGCGTTGTCATCCCGGGCTCTGACCCGGGATCTAGAAACATTTTTGACACAGATAGACATAGGAAATTCTTGACGCTGTAAGGCTATTACTGCAAAATTGCTGATATCGAAAAGAAACGTTTGCATGCAATGTATATTTCACCAAGGATAATTTGTTTATATTCCAGGAGGATTTCTGATGACACTTACCGCAAACAGTAGTAATGGGCCAACCCGCCGGGAATTCCTATACCAGTTGACCGGGACGATAGCGGCCTGTACTTCAGTGGCCTGGATAACCGAGACCAGAGCCGCCGGTACAGCGTCCAAACCTGATTTGATTGATACGATTACCCGCACGGTGCTGTGGCCCGGCCGGCGCGAGGGTTACTCCTGGTTTCATCCTCGCGTGTGTATGATTCCGGGCCCTCAGAATCCCCTTGCACTGATGACTACCCAAAAAATCACCGGCTCCGACTATTACCATGCTGTGCACTGCTCTGTTTCTTCCGATTTGGGCAAGTCGTGGACAGAACCCGAGCCGATCCCCCGTTTGGGTCGCCGGACTGTCTCGGATACTGTCCAGGAAGGTGTCTGCGATGTTGTGCCCGACTATCATCCCCTAACCCGAACAGTATTGGCTATCGGACACAATGTCTGGTACCGGAATGGCCGTCTCATGAGCCCCCAGCGAAGACGATTTCCCGTCTATGTCGTCAGGCGCCAGGATGGCACCTGGTCAGAAAAGCGAATCCTAGAATGGATAGATAACACCTCTTTTTCCATATACACTTGCGGCTGCGGGCAACGCGTCACCCTCTCCGATGACAATCTGATCATACCCTTCTCGCTCGGATTCGACGGCCGCAACGATCGAGTGGTCGTCTCGGCATTGTGCACCTTCGACGGAAACGAAATCCGGATGATCAAAATCGGAAACGAGCTGACCAACAAAACCAAACGAGGATTGTTGGAACCCAGCATGATATCCTTCAACCGCCGATACTACATGACCATTCGCGCTGAAGACAATCGCGGCTATGTCTGCTCCTCCGACGATGGTCTGCACTGGTCGCCGCCTCAGCCCTGGAGATGGTTGGACGGAAGCCCGCTGAGCATGTCCACTACGCAGCAGCACTGGCTCGTTCATAACGAGGGATTATTCCTGGTCTACACTCGCAAGGCGGAGGCGAACATCAATGTATTCCGGTGGCGGGCCCCCTTATACATCGCTGCCGTGGATGTCGAATCCCTGCGGCTTATCAAAGAAACAGAGCGCATCGTCCTTCCCCTGATTGGAGATGGAATCCGCGATGCCGGAAATGTCGCCCGCATGGGTAATTTCCATACTACAAACGCCACGGCGGATGAATCATGGGTCACTGTGGGAGAGTGCCTGCCCGGCAAGAGCTTTACGGGTGATACCCTGTTGGCCCGAATCCATTGGTCACGACCAAAGGCAATGTGAAAAGCCGGATTCACTGTAGCGGAGTACGGTTAGCTACAAGCTATGTCCCTTCATCAAGAATATAGGGTGGTGACAAGGAAGACATGCCCACGCAAGCGTGGAGGATGGTACCCTGTAATAAACGGCGTGGGCAGAGCCCGCCCTACCTAGCTTTTTAACCAGTGCCAAGGTGTCCAACCCAAGAGAGATATTCTTTTAGCGAGTTTCGCATCGGCAATGCATTCGTCGATTTTTTCTAAAATCCTTGTTTTCGTCAAGGAGTCTTCTTCGCACGGATGGATTGCCGATTCGAGAATATTTATCGAAGGGGCAGGCTCGTCGGGTGTTGAAGAGTGGGTCAATATGGCAACACCCAACAATTGGGCATGCTGATTCACGTCGGGAAAAAGAGCAATTAGCTTGTTTCGTAAAGAAATCGACTGTTCCGATTCCTGCTGTGAGGCAGTCGTATCTGTTGATTGATGGACCTCGTTTGCCTCCGATAATGTGCT
This sequence comes from Sedimentisphaerales bacterium, assembly GCA_016930745.1. Classification (GTDB taxonomy): domain Bacteria; phylum Planctomycetota; class Phycisphaerae; order Sedimentisphaerales; family Anaerohalosphaeraceae; genus JAFGGE01. The sequence goes on along the minus strand of JAFGGE010000034.1, from coordinate 1,060 downwards.
CCAATATTGGATCGTCAGCTTTTTGAAGGCTACAAATGTCTTCTCCGCCTTTTTCGCTGTCGAATAACCTATTGGTTCTACAAAGGTATTCATAATGATTTCTCAATTGGGTTGAGTGGTCTGTTTGCTTTCGATAATGCGGATTTAAGCCACGGATGTCCGCGTGGAATAATAATCTCACACCAGGCAAATGTTCCTTTGAATAACAGGGATATGGCATCAGTGTGTCTTTCGGGGATGCGAGCATCAAAAGTCCAGGATATTAAATCCTGAAATGTCAGAGTAATCTGGAACTCCTCCAATGACAATTCATGACTTGGATAGAACAACTCAGCACTGCTTGTAAGCAGACAGAACTGGCAAATCGACTCTTCGTCGTTTACTAACACATTCGGGACTCCCTGTCCTTTAATCCGTACGGACCTAAGATTGCCCGGTGAGAGAGAACGGATTTTTAAGCGCATCGTTTCCTCGGATTTCATTTGTGGCGCCATCATGACAACGGATAAAATCGCAAAGGCTCCCCATATCAGAATGGCCATTTTAAGGAAATGTCCGGATGTTTGAGAAATGCGCTCCTTATCGCAAAATTGCCAAAACATTCCCGCTACAGTTCCCGTGAAACCGCCTGTGGTACAACCTGTCCATAGTTTCGGAAACCAATGCGTGTGAGGATACAACTTATGCCAAATGCATGTAGACACAAATGCTAAGAGTAGGATACAGAACCAGATACGCCAATGAAGACCGATGTTTACTGAACGCAGCGGAGTCGTCCAATCCAGCTTGTTAATCAGTTTTTTCATTGCTTGGGAATTAAGAAGTATTTTCTCTTTTCTACCAAAGACGCTACAGCAGAGACTTGAGATGCTGGAGGCTTCGTTTGGCCTGGTCGACGGTGCCGCATTCGACGCTGAAGGCGATGTCTCGCGGGGCCTTTTTGCAGAGTTTGATGACAGCTTTCCAGTCGATGACGCCATCACCGCAGGCGCAGCCGACGGCGGTGCCGGTGACCTTGCCGCGTTCGTCCTTGGACTGCTGCATGGAGATATCCTTGGCG
>JAFGGE010000033.1 GCA_016930745.1 Sedimentisphaerales bacterium | reverse complement strand
TTTTTCATGGCCGATGAACGATGCGATCATCACAGGTACCTGCGGAATATCTTTTATTTTGAACCTGCCTCCCGCGAAGGTGTAGAAAAGAAAGATAAAGCCTTCGCCTATGGATTTGTCAACTGGTCCCAGGACCGAATTGCCGACTGTGATTTCAATCTGTTCTATTGCCCCGATGGCCGGGTCAGTGTCAAGGGGTCTCCCGCGGACGGCTCCATGGACCAATGGAAACGGCTTTATGACGGTAAATTCGACGCCCACAGTATAGAAGCCGATCCGGGATTCAAGGACATTTCAAGTCGAGACTTTTCCCTTGCTTCCGACTCGCCCGCATTAAAACTCGGTTTTAAGCCGATTGATATCTCCCAAATTGGTCTCCAAGAAGATTTTCCCGCTCGGTTTGAGAGAGAGTAACAAACAATCTTGTTCACAGGAGGTACGAAAAATGAAAACAACAATATATCGCCTGTTCCTGCCTTGTCTTTTGTTGTGTTTTACAAACCCCCTGCACGCTCGCATGATTGTTGAGTGGGATTTTACGCAGGGCGCGCACCGCTGGAGCGGCAATCCGACGGTTGTCCCGGTCCGGAGCACGTCCGATGGCCTTGTCGTACGATCCACAGGGCTGGATCCCTGGATCGAAGGGCCGGCGGTCGATATCCCCGAAGGAAGTCTTGTCCGCCTGACGCTGCGGGTACGAACCAGCGCGGACGGATCAGGACAGATCTTTTATGGAAGATCCTTTGCCGCCGAACGGGTGCGGAGTTTGGTTCTCTTTAACGACGACCAGTGGCATGATTATGCGGTCATGATCGGCGATTCGATGGGAAAAGGGACTCGCTTCCGTTTCGATCCCTCTCATGGCGGGGGTTTGACGGTTGTCCGGTTTATCCGTGTCGAGGCGCTGGATAAACCCGACTTGCCCGTTTTCAAACCACCGCAGAAAAAAACGAGACTTTCACCATCCGTCGCGCTGGAGGCAGGCCCCATCGCTCTTGCCCATGCCTGCGATACGTGGGGCAATTTCACGATTCGATTTTCGGATCGTGACATGGCAAGCGGCTATACAGGGGAAATGATCGGCATCCAATTCGATGACAAAACCGAATGGCTGGCGCTGGGCAAAGCAAAGGTCTCGGTTAGGCTGCAGGAACAAGAGCGGTTGACGGAAGAGGTTGCCCTGACGGATTCCCAGGGGGCGATATGGCGAATTTCACGAACACTTACCCCTTTACGCAGGGATGAAGAATGGACATTCCTGTTTCAAACCTCGATTACGGTCAATCAGGATCGCGATGTCGTATACCTTCCGTGGATTACTTTACTGCCCGGATTCGGCTCTTTCGGCTCGCAAAAACATCAGGCCGTCTTTTCCGGTCTGGAGTATCTGGCCGATGAACCGTCCAGCAGCGAAGCGGATATCACCGGCCCGGAACACATCCGCCGTATCCCTGATCCGGTGAAAATCACTTTTCCGTTGATGGCGATCGAACAGGCGGGATGTTACGTTGGCCTGATCTGGGAAAAATCCGATTTGGCAGCCGTCGGTTTCGATTCCCCCGATACCGTTTTCGGATCGGGCGCCCATGCCATGTGGCTCTCGGGACCGGGGATTGGAAACCACCGTTTTCCGAACGATGCCAGCGCGCATTCGCCGATTCGTCTCCAGGCCAATCAGTCGATTACGGTACAGGGATGGATCATCGCCGGTCGGGGTGATAGTATGGTTCCCGCCGTACAGCAATATGTCCGGCTCCGAGGTTTGCCGGAGGTTCCCGTATTCGAGGGCGGATTTACACGTGCGGTCGAATTGCTTGCCCATGGCTGGCTGGACTCGGCGGCCAATCGCGACTGGCGTTTTCGTCATGCGGTCTGGGGTGACAGTTTCGGTCCGACGCCGGCGGCCGATGCCGCTCTGTTTATGCATTGGCTGGCTCGCAGTACCCGGGATCAGGCCCTTGCCGAGAGGCTCAAAGACGGGGTGAAAAAAACGCTCGAACAGCTCTCCCCCGGCGATCCCTTTTCCAGTTCTGTTTCCCATGTGAGCCCGCCGGTTGCGCCGCTTGTGTTTGGCCGGGTGGATGAATACGTCAGGATGCGTCAACGACAGGCCCTGGCGCATGTGCAGCAATTCGATGCACAGGGCAAGATCCTTTATAAACCCGGCAAAGACCGCCCGGATTACGCCAAAACCCATTTTGCCGATCACGCCAATGGATTGGGAGGACGCATCGTGGCCGATATCCTGGAGTCCGCCGCCCTTTGCGGCGATAGCAAGCTGATCGAAGAGGGATTGGCTCTTCTGGACAAGCAGACCCTTTTGTACGCCAATACCGTGCCGCGCGGCGCGCAGACATGGGAAATGCCTCTTCATACGCCCGACATCCTGGCTTCCGCGTATATGATTCGGGCTTATGTGTATGGTTATCTCCATAGCGGCAACAGGGAATATCTGGAACAGGCTCGGTATTGGGCCTGGACGGGAGTGCCGTTTATCTATCTGGCCAATCCTACCGATGGTCCGGTTGGTCCTTATGCCACGATCGCCGTATTGGGGGCTACCAATTGGGTGGCGCCGGTCTGGTTTGGCCAGCCGGTACAATGGTGCGGCCTGGTGTATGGATCGGCCCTGCATTTGCTGGCCGACTATGATGATTCGGGTCCGTGGCGACAACTGGCCAGAGGGATCACCATTGCCGGCTTACAGATGACCTGGCCCGAAAGCGATAAAGATCGACAGGGACTTCTGCCGGACTTCTTTCATCTTCGTCAGCAGATCAGCGACGGCCCGGCGATCAATCCCGGCACGGTCGGGGCCCATAGCCCGGAGGCGTTTGGGAAGCACCCGCTGTATACGATGAAAAAACTTTCGACGCAGCCGTGGTTCCTTCATGCCCCCTGCCGAATAACCGATATCCGGGAAAAGGCGGACAATATCGTTTTTACCCTCGATGGGATGTACGACGCTGCTTATACTCTCCTGGTCTCCGGTCTGGATTCGGCGCCGCCACAGATACAATATGCCGAGAAATCCACACCAAAGGCAATCGATTCGTTTACGTATGATGAATCCGGCTTTTTGACAATTCCGTTGCAGGGAAAATGTACGGTGCGAATCAATCTGAAGTGAGTTGTTGTCGATCGAGCTTTACCGGCTTCGGCGGATTTCCGTAGGACCGCTGGTGATCCGCAAACGAACGATCCGGCTGATCGAATCGAAATTATCGGATAACTTGAACACGAGTTTGTAATCCCCGACCTGATCGGGGATCCAGGTATAACCGGTTGCATCGAAGGACAGACCTGGTTCGCCCTGCGGTACGGAGATCGCCATCAGGTCGCCGTCCAAATCGGACCAAGTAAGCGAATACATCAAAGGTTGCCCCACAACGCCGGTAGTGGGTCCTTCCACCAGCAGACTTGGTATATGATTCTGCCGGCAGGTTGTGAAGCAGAGATTGTCGAAACGGGCTTCGGTGCCGGCCAATGTGAACAAGGCAAAACCGCCCGTCTCAATCTCAAAATTTTGCACGGAAAAAACCAGGGTATCGTCGATATAGACCCGAATTTGATCATCCTGCGCCTCAATTCGAAAGCAATAGGTTCTACCCGGCGTATAGAGAATCGTATCGCCGGCCAGAACCACATATACGCCATTGGTTTTCTTGACCAGTTTTCGTCCGTTTACGGAATTCCAGGAAAAACGGAAGTAATTATTGTTGTCTTTATAGCGGAACAGAATCCCGACGGATCCGCCGGTTTGGGGGGTAATCAGAACCTGGGTCTGGAAATTTCGCTGGGCCGGATAGCGTTTATAGGACAGACAGGAATTATAGAGAATCGGAAGATCCGAAGGAATCTGCTGGTCTCCAACAGGCTGGGTTGACAAAGTACTGTCTTTGAGTTGCCAAAAGGAGGAAACGGAGGGGATTTCCGCATCGAAGGGTTGCCATGGCGACAAATCATTCTGGGAAAAGGTTTCCTGGGTCAGAGTATAGGTTCGGCTGACCTGAGGCCCGACTTTTCCGATCGGACCGGCAATCAGACGCAGTTCGAGCCTGTCCCATTCGATCGATTCCCCCTCGGCCAGAAAAGCCAGTCCAAAGCCGGTGTCCGTTCCGGCATAATCGACCAGTTCCAGTAAACAGGAGGAATAAACAACCGGCTCGGAATCCCCGATTTCCAGCAGGAAAGGACGCCGATAAAGATCCCATACCCAGGAATCCGGATTGTCGCATTTTTCCAGGTCAATCGCCACGTCTGCGGATTGGGCGGCATCGACGGTTACCGTAGCGGCCGGTATCATTTCCGCGAGGGTGTTTTTTTCCTGAGCGCCGTAAACATGCACGCCTGCGGCGGGATTGTTCACCAGGTAAACGTGCACCCGAGAAGTCTGAGAGAGAGGCTTGATTTGACGGATCGAAACATAGGCATCCGTGACAACATAACCGGAAGGAATGGCAACCGTCCGGTTATCCAGGCTCCATACCAGAGGATATCCGGTCTCGAAAATACCTCCGTATACGCTGTTACAGACCGACAACGCTAGTACGAAAGCAAACGTCCCGCGCCACCACGCGTAATTCTTCGTTTGTTCTACACCCATTTCGAGTAATTCAGACTTCCTGAAAAGCCATAGCCGTGAGGAATGTAGCAACGTCGTCTGATGCTCGGAAATCTACCTCTGCCTCCGGATACTACCCACTTCACGGTCCCATAACATATCGGCATGAGGATCACAAAACAATAAAGAAATCGAAAAAATCAGAAAGTTTGTTGCGGTTCCGGCGATCAGGGAAGATCTCACTGTACGACAGAAATCACAGGGCGGGCAGTGTCCGGCATATAACCCTTTTTTATATCAAAACTTACCGCGACCGTGACACGGGCGCTACTTTCTTATGGGGATCCGACAGCAGGGCTTTTTTTCTGGACTTCCCATACGGGAAACCCCCTTTTCGTTTTCCGAATTTCTGGTATAAGTTACTTTCCTGATTCCACTCATGTAAGGATTTGTATGGAACTGCATGTGACAAAATCGCAGATACAGGGAGAAGTCTCGATCCCCGGATCGAAATCCCATACGATTCGGGCTGTAGCCATTGCTTCTCTGGCAGAAGGGACCAGCCGAATCCATAATCCGCTCCTCTCGCAGGATACGCTTAGCGCCGTTGCATGTTATCGTATGCTGGGAGCCCAAATCGACACGAAAGACAATTCTGTATGGGAAGTGGCGGGAACTCAGGGGCGCATCCATTGCCCTGATAAAGCAATCGATGTGGGCAATTCCGGCACCACGCTGCGGATTGCGATGGGATCGGCGGCATTAGGGGATCCGGCGAAACGGATTGTTTTTACCGGGGACGAACAAATCCAGGCTCGTCCGGTCGGTCCGCTGCTGCAAGCCTTATGCGATCTGGGCGCCGGGGCCGAATCGGTGAAAGCAAATCGCTGCGCTCCGGTCGCTGTTTCCGGAAGACTGATCGGCGGAAAAACACGGATTGAATGCAAAACCAGCCAATATCTGACCAGCCTTCTTCTGGCCTGTCCGCTCGCACAAGAAGATTCCCATATCACGGTGACCCTGCTGAACGAACCGGACTATGTACAAGTTACGCTGGACTGGCTGGATCGACAGGGGATTCGATACGAAAATGACCAAATGCAGTATTTCCGCATCCCCGGCCGGCAGCAATACAAGGCGTTTGACGCCCCAATCCCGGCCGATTTCTCCAGCGCTACGTTTTTCCTATGTGCCGGCGCCTTGCTGGATGCCGATGTTACGTTACGGGGGCTCGATTTTTCCGATAGCCAGCCGGATAAGGCCGTGGTCGATTATCTCAAACAAATGGGCGCCGATATTCAGAATACATCCGATGGTGTCGTGGTGAATAGAGGTTTGCTAAGGGGTACGACGATCGATATGAACCGCACTCCCGATGCCTTGCCTGCTATGGCGGTTACGGCGGCTTTTGCCGCAGGAACAACCCGCCTGATCAATGTGCCGCAGGCGAGAAACAAAGAGACCGACCGGATTGCCTGCATGGCGTCAGAACTAATTAAACTCGGCGCCGAGGTGGAAGAACTGCCGGACGGATTGGTCATTCACGGCGGCAAACGCCTTCAGGCAACGCGTCTGAAAGGCTGGGGGGATCACCGGATCGTGATGGCCCTGAGTCTGGCGGGAATGGCGCTGGAAGGCGCGACCGTCATTGATACCGCCGAAGCGATTGGCGTTACGTTTCCTGAATATGTGCCTCTGATGCAGGCCTTGGGCGCGAAAATGCAAGTAAGGGGACAATCTTGAAAATCGTACTGGCAGGTCCCAAAGGAGCGGGCAAAAGCTCCGTAGCCGCTGTACTGGCCGAATGGACCGGATTGGAGGCCATTGAGACGGACCGTCTGATCGAGGAATGTTTCGAAAGAGAAACCGGCGAAAAGCATACCTGTCGCGAGATTTTTATCGAACATGGGGAGCGGGAATTTCGCGCTGTCGAGCAAAAGGTGGCCGTTCAACTGGGCCAGGCGGACTGGAAACTGATTGTCTGCGGCGGATCGAGTTTGCTGGACCCGGCGAGCCGACGGGCTTTGCGAATGAATGCTGTCCTGATCTACCTGACCGCCGATCCTGACACGTTATGGAGCCGGATTGCCAAGGATGGAATTCCCCCCTGGCTCAGCGGTCCCGACGCCCGTCGGCAGCTCGATAAAAACGTATCGTATCGTCAGGAACTCCTGGCTCCGTATGCGGACGCTGTAATCGATACGACAGGAAAAACTCCCGCCCGGATCGCCCATGAGGCGATGGAGCATATTCGGGAGGAATTGGCGGTCCGCTGCCGAGCCGCCAATACCTATGGGGATATTATTCGTGTGACGACCTTCGGCGAAAGCCATGGTCCGGCGATCGGCGCCGTTCTGGATGGGGTAAAACCGGGGATCGAATTTCCATGGGAACAGATCCAGCGGCAGCTTGATCGCCGTCGTCCCGGCCAAAGCGAGGTCACCACGCCCCGCGATGAGAAAGACAAGGTCGAGGTTCTATCCGGCGTGTTTGAAGGCAAGACCACCGGCGCTCCGATTGCTATGGCGATTTTCAACCGGGATCATGATTCCTCCAAATACGAAGGTATAAAAGACCTCTTTCGTCCGGGACATGCCGATTTTACCTACTATCAAAAGTACGGAATACGAGATCATCGCGGCGGGGGACGCTCTTCCGGTCGGGAAACGGCCGGTCGTGTGATGGCAGGGGCCTTTGCTCGGCAGCAATTGTCCGAATGGGGGGTAACGATTACCGCCCATGCCGTCGAGATCGCCGGAATTGCCGCGCGGAAAT
>JAFGGE010000254.1 GCA_016930745.1 Sedimentisphaerales bacterium | reverse complement strand
CAAAACGCTGGAATTGGCCTTATATCATAATCTTGGTGCGTTACCAGAACCGATTGAAACCCACAAATTTTTCTGAAGAGGCATAAATACTGGTGTTATGTAGAGTTAGTCGGAGGTTTCATGCGAATTGTCGATCTGCGAAGCGATACGGTGACATTACCAAGTCCGGCCATGCGCAAGGCCATGGCCGAGGCCGAGCTGGGGGACGATGTGTTTGGGGAAGACCCGACCGTCAATCGGCTCCAGGAGCGGTCGGCCGAGCGTATGGGAACCGAGGCGGCCTTGTTTGTGCCCAGCGGAACCATGGCCAATCTGGTCAGCGTCCTGACGCATTGCCGGCGAGGGGAGGAGGTCATCCTGGGGAACCAGGCTCACATGTTCCGTTATGAGGCAGGCAGCATGGCGGCGGTCGGCTCGATCCATCCGCATACGATTCCCAATCAACCGGATGGAACGCTTGCTCTGTCCGATATCCGATCCGCCGTCCGGCCGGGCGATGTGCATTTTCCACGGACCCGATTGATTCTGCTGGAAAACACGCATAACCGATGCGGCGGAGCGGTTCTGTCCGTTGAATATACCGCCTCGGTCGTTCAATTGGCGCGAGAAAAGGAACTATGCATCCATCTGGACGGGGCAAGGATCTTCAATGCGGCCGTGTCGCTTGGAGTGGATGTGAAGGACTTGATGCGGGGCATCGATTCGGTCTGTTTTTGTCTGAGCAAGGGCCTGGCGGCGCCCGTAGGGTCTGTCATTTGTGGCTCCAGGGACTTTATCGCGGAGGCCCGCCGGAATCGTAAGGTAGTCGGCGGGGGGATGCGGCAGGCGGGGATTCTGGCCGCCGCGGGACTGGTTGCGATGGAAGAGATGGTGGATCGGCTGGCCGAAGATCACGCCAATGCCCGCAAACTGGCCGAAGGTTTGGGTAACATCACGGGTCTGGTTGTAGAGGCCCGACCTGCCACCAACATGGTTTATCTGCGATTAAACATGCAGCGGTTTCCCGCAACGGAACTTGTGGGCAGAATGAAGGATCGAGGAATCCTCTTTCTGACTGTGGGAGAGAATCGCTTTCGTCTGGTTACGCATTACGGGATCACCGATGCCGATATCGACTATACGCTGACGCAGTTTTTCGATTGCATGCGCGAATGATATGTTACGCCGGGGAAGGCTGTAAGGCGGAAGAGGAACTCTGTGCAGCAACGGGTTGAATATAACATTTTTTCAGTTCGGGTTTTTTCCAGTCCCCGACGCCGTCCCACCAGATGGCCGGGAAGTCCACGACGGTTTTTTCCGAAGAGGCCAGTTGGATACGGACCATTTCATGGAGTTGCCTCATGGCGGCCATCCCTCCGAGGCGCCATGCCTTGGCGCCGATTTCCGTGACCTCGGCCTCCGCGGTTTTCTCCAGGGGACGGTCCGGCGCGAGCAGCTCGCTGATTCGATCGGCCCAGGATACCAACTGCGGCTCTCGTCGCCGGCGGCTTTGTTGCTCCTGCTGAAACAGATTGTTCAACAATTCTTCGCTGGCGATACGGCGGCGTTTCCGCGTGAGTTTTGCGCGACCTCGCCTCCATTTCTGCGCGATACGGCCGCGCGGGGTAAACCCTTCGGTAATGCTGACCACCGGATCCACAACGATCCAGATGATAAAGGTCATCACCAAAGAACCGGTCGCCATGGTCAGAATGTGCTGATAAAACGTGGGCAAGCCGATGCTGCTCAGCAGGCCCGCCAGGGATCCCAGTAAAGGCGCCAGATTATAAAACAGTCCATAGTAGCTGCTGGTGGTCAGGGGGTGTTCCACTTCGGTTTGGGTGCGAACTACGCCCCGATAGACCGCGAACACATATATGGTGACCAGAAAGAATACCAGAACCGCCGAATGGCCCGACAGGGAGAAGATCAGCCACCAGCTCCAGCCGGCCAGTCGCATTTTCACAATCAGAAGGAACCCGGCGCTGGCGACAAACCAGAGCGTTCCCAGCAGGTGCACCAATTTCCGTGATTTCTGATTCATCTTCGTTGGTCACCTGAGATTCATTGGCCTTTCCGGCTTTTACTATAATCCACTGACATTTGTGATGGCCCCGGCGCTGCTGAAGATCGGGGCGGTAATCTCGCCGATGACGCGTCCCACGGAGGCCAGAATTGTCGGCGGGACGTAAATAATATCTCCTTCCTGGAGCAGGACATTGCAGGACATATCCCCACGTTCGGTCATGGCCTTCAGGTCCAGTTCGAAGATCTTGGGTTTCTCGTTCAGATCCGGCAAAGGACGGATGATCTGAATCTTTTCTTCCCACGCCGAAAGGAGAATAATCGCTTTGGCGACGGCTGACAGGGTTGTTTCCCGACCGGAGAAGATCTGGGCCCCCGGATTGCGCACTTCTCCGATGACATAATAATACTTGCTCCGGTTGATCACCCGGACGTCCACCGGATAGCTGCTTTCCAGTTTATAAAGCTGTTTCATCTGTTCGGCGATCAGCTCGGCGACCTGACGGCAGGTTTTGCCGGCGACTTGAATTTCGCCGACGGATTCCAGAGAAATGATTCCGTCAGGGCGAATTACCTGCGTATGACCTACTCGCATGGAGGTTCCGGCCAGTTCCGGCACCTTGGAAGAGACAATCATCATCTCGTCCGGCGGCTGGAGAATATACGTATCCGCCGTCACAACCGCCTCGTTTGGCTTCAAAAAGGCGTTTATATCTTCCGGATTGGCGGGAAAACACCCGCAAACGAACAACACACAGCATACTCCCGCACCCCATAGAATTTTGTGAATACTCATCGGTTTTACCTTTCCCTTGAACCGTACATTCTTTGTACTTTTCCACTTACAGCTATGGTTCATTATCGGTTGATCCCGCTGCCGCCATAAGCGGATTTCGGGATTATACTGTCCGCAGAAACACAGTCAAGGCGGTTCCGCCGCGTCTCTTGCGATTGTATGGCTCTTACTGTGAGCAAGCGGAAGGCCAAACAGGGATCGGTAACATGGAAGAAAATGGCTTTATCGGACTAGCGGATGGAGGCTTCGATTCCAGACTCGTGCAGCGCCCTGGCCGTCGTTTCCACGGTAATGCTTCGGCCGGATTGAATGATTTTGCTTTTCAGGACCAGCACGGCTACGGCCAGTTGCGGATCGGCTTCCATTATATCCAAACTGGGATTTCCTTTGTCGTTCTCTTGTTCTTTGCCCTGCGCTTTTGAGACGACTTCGCTGTCGCGCTGCATTTTAAACAGCTTTTCCAGCTCGTCGGAACGAAGTTCGATTTCCACATCGGGAGCGATCCCCCAATCGGTCCGACCTTCCCTTTCGACAAGATAACGGTTTTTCACCGGTTGTCCGCTGGGTAAATGGTAGTAAGCGGTGGTAAATTTTAACTGCGATCCATACCCGGTAAAATCAGTGATTTCCTGCACGCTGCCTTTTCCGTAGCTTCGGCTTCCTACAATGGTGGCCCGACGGTGTTTGGGATCCTGGAGGGCGCCGGCGACGATTTCCGAAGCGCTGGCCGAAGCTCCGTCCATGAGAATCACCAGGGGATACCCGGAATGGGTCCCTTTGCTGTGCGCCATCCAGAGATTGGGTACGGCCCATCGCCGAGGCTGGCTGCGCAGAATCAGCCCGTCGTTTACGAACAAGTCCACCATTCCGATGGCCGAACTGAGCAATCCGCCTGTATTGGACCGTAAATCGATGATTAAACCATGAATCCCCTGGGCTTCCAGATCGTTTAGAATTTGCTCCGTATTATCGACCGTTTTTTCCACAAAATTGCTGACGCGGATATACCCGATTCGATTGACAGGATCGATCATGTGCTGCCATTGTTCTTTATCGGCATCCATGGAAGCCCGGCGTTCTCCGAGGACTGTAGGAACTACGATATGATCGCGGGTAATCGTAATATCCTCGGCGGTTTCGGAGTCGGGATGCCGCACCGAAAGGGTGACCTGGGTTCCTTTGAGACCGGAAATTTTCCGGACAGCGCAGTCGCTTGTCATTTCTTCGGTCGATTCCCCATCGACGGCAAGAATCAAATCTCCCGCATCCAGACCGGAGGAATAAGCCGGCGTATTGGGAATCAGACTGATGATTTTCAGTGATTTCCCGACTTTTGACATCCGGATCCCAATGCCGGTAAATTCCTGACGAATGCTCTTTTGGAATTCCTGTAGTTGTTCCGGCCAGATCAGGTTGGTGTAGGGGTCCAGGGCTTCCAGGGCGGCTTCGCTGCAATGGCCGACGATCACTTCTTCCGGTAACTGGATCGTGTCCTTGTTCAACATAAGGATGTATTCCAGGGTTTTCTTGAAGCCGTCTTTGGTTCCTGCCGCAGCGGATATCTCCATCTGGCCGATTATGGTTTCTACGCCGATTGCCCACAGGTCCACCCTGTGACGCGAGGGAGTAAATGCAATTTCCCCTCCCACGGACAGCACCTCTCCCAGAACCAGACAGCGTTGCAGGGTTTTTTCCAGCATGGATCGATAGTCGACTCGGGAGACATATTTGAAGTCGATCGCCTCCAGGGCGCGGTTCAGCATTTCCACTCGAATCCCCTCGTAGCGATCCAGCGCCTTTTCGCAACTGCTGTCCTTTAAGGACAGCATGACCGTCGCCTTTTCGATCAGCTCCTCGGCATGGGTTTTGTAATCGGCGTTGTTGGGATCGATCGTCTCAAGCCAGTAATAGCATTGCGAGTACGCCTGTCCCCATTTGCCTTGTGCCTCCTTTTCCGCCGCGAAACAAATGGCCTGTTCGATAACATCCTGAATAAAAACGTTGTTTCGCCAATATTCTTTTTGGGATTCGTCCGCATATTCGAAAAGATGGGCTATAGTCGCCAGCGTTTTTTCCGCCCCGTCGGCGTGATCTGGTTGGACGGCTTGTAATGCCTCGAGTTCTTTTACATTCTGTTGGTATAATTCCCTGCGTTCTGTTTCCCTTTTGTTTTGGATCGATTCGTACTCCAGCAGCAGATGCGATAGCTGATCCGTAAGCGTGTTGTTGAAGGATTGCTGTTGAAGTTCTCTGCGGGCGGCATCAAATTGGCCCTGTTGTATCAAAGAGGAGACTTGAACGACAGCCCGTGTCAGTTCTGCGGACGAGGGTGTTTTCGCAAAGGATGAATCCGCGCCCGGCAAAGACGAGGTTGCCAGGAAAAGAAACACGTTTACCAGGCAGGTAAGCCTGATCCACAAAAAAAGCCGGATTTGTTTCGATAACACCACGGATACCTCTTGGTATTATCATACCAAAAATACGCTTTCAAATCAATAGTGTAGCCCGGACAACAAAGGTCCGATAATCCTCTTACGGCGAAAGCAAAACTTGGTTCAAGTATTCGGAGACGGTTACAGATCGTATATAGTTCCCTGGCTGTATTCCCGCCAGGCCGGTTCGAAGGCTTTTGATTTTCGCCTGTCCCGACGAATGGGAACAGAGAGGCAGTGGAACAGGTCCTGCAGAGTCGGATCGAATTCGATTCGAAGAATCGAATCCCGTAAGCCGATATTTTCCGGTTTATAGCGGAGAGGGCTGTCCGTTTCTGAGTCGATGATGTCCGGATGGATAGCAATCCCGTCCTGGGCGACCACGAGATAAGAACCACGGGAGCCGCCGCCTGCCAAAAGCAGTTCCAGGATGGCCTTTAGATAGGCGATCGAACTCAGAGAAAGATGTTCCGCTTGTATAGCGGTGATCAGGTCTTTGGGAGCGTCGAGTCGCATTCGGCCGCACGAAAGCTGCTGGTACAGAGAAAGGGCTTCCTGAATTGCCGTATGTGTTCGATTTTGCCTACGGATCTGTCCGGCGCATGCAGTCATGCGGCCTTGAATCTCAGCAATAGCTTCCCGGGGGCGAATTCCCTCATTGCATTCGGTGATGCGCCGGCATTTCTCGATCCATTCACCTATGTGCTGCCGGAAATTTGGCTTTTCGGCAATTACCATAGGGCGCCGGTTTACGATGAATTCCGCCGCTCGAAGGCCGCCGGTCTGTCCGGAATTCAGGGCCGAACCGCCCGGTCGCTTGACGCCATGGGTGCCGGCCATTTCCCCGATTACGAAGACCCCCGGGATACTGGACTGCCACCATTTGTCCACGGCAAAACCGCCGTTGTTATGCTGCGCGCACACGGCGATTTCCAGCGGCTCACGATATAAATCGATTCCGTTTTCGGCATAAATCTCGATGGCGGGGCGGTTCATATGTTCCAATCGATGGATCGGCAATTCCTGCATCGCCCCGGTATTGCGCAAGTATGTCAGGGCCTCGGCTTCCAGTTCTTCCAGGCGGAATGGCTTCATTTTCTGGTTGCCGATGGGATTGTGCAGGAAATCCATAAAGACCCGTCGGCCTTTCTGGGTTTCATGGAATACCAGAACATCGATCAAGGACGACTGTTGATTTTCGATTCGCTGTGGGTCAAACGGCCATTGGTATCCCTTGAGAAAGATATCGGTGGCCATTTTGCCCATGCTGTCGAAAAAATCCGTAAGAAATTCCCGCTCATCCCCTCCGTCGGCATTCGTGCTGTAGATTCGCGGGACAACCTGCATATATGTTCCCGATACATTCCATCGGAATTTGATGCTGGCCAGGCCAAACTGGGATTCGGTGAGATTTTCCGCCGCCAGACCGGCGCGAAATGCCACTCCATGGATTCCCGCCTGTCCCTTGGGATAGACGCTGGTTTTGTATAATTCTCCCGGCCCTCCGGCCGCCAGCACCAGATTACGGCAGCAGAACAGATGCAGTCCGTACTGGTCTTTCGTACACTCTTTTTTATTGAGGGCGAGCACACCCGTAATCCTTTTATCCTTGCCCGTTCCCTCTGCCAGAAGTTCGGCGACCTCCATGTGATCATGGATCGGAATTCCAAAAGAGCGAACCTGTTTTTCGAGACATTCGCTCATGAATTTACTGGTCTTTGGTCCGGCCGAGGTGGCTCGTTCATAGGGATCATGATCAGTTTTATACCCGATATAGCTGCCCATGGGATCATGAGGAAAGGGCACGCCTGCCTGTACGAGGTGATAGAATTCTCTGAGCGATCCGATCGCCTCGGCCAGGGCCAGATCCTCATGGCAGCAGCCGGCGGTGGTCAGACTTTTAGCGAATTCGACAGCGCTGTCGGCGGTTTCCGGGGCGGTGCCCATCTTGTAATAGGTCTGTTTGTCCGAACCGCTCATACGGGAAGCGCCCAGCGGAAGACCGGCGGTGACAACGGCGATTCGGTCCTGCGGATTGGAGATGCCTTTTTGCTCCATAAAGTCATACAGATGCACGGCACAATTCATCCCCGCGGCGCCGGCGCCGACGATGACGGTGTTATAGCAATGAATCGCAATATCCTGTCCGGCGATTTTTTCTGTTTCCATCGAAACGGTCCTTTTCTCTGAATCCACACACGAATACAGAACGTTCAGAAAGCAAGGAAGCTGCACCAGAGATTGTAGCGGCCGGCTCTTTCCCTACAGATGGAAATCCCGCCCGGTCACCTGGGCGATATCGGCCAGTGCCGCCGACCGCATGTCGATTGACGGCCATTTTGCCGCGCGACAGTCGTCGATCAGCGTTTTTACCTTTTTGAGTTGGCGGGCAAGCAAATCATAGTCCTGTTCCTCGATGATCCTCTGAAGCAGGTCGTTCTCGATCAGCGTGAAGGAGCCGCCCAACACGAGAACGCCGGCGTCGATGTACTGGGGCATATTGTCCGGATTGGTGCCGCCCGTTGGAACAATGCTGATCTGCTTATGGATGGCCGGATCGACGGCTTTGACGAATCCGGGTCCGCCGAGCTGTTTGGCGGGGAACAGCTTGCACAGGTTGGCGCCGAGCGAAAACTGTGCGACGATTTCATTGGCGCTGCCGCAGCCGGGAATGATCCCCGCCTTAGCGGCGAATTGTTCATAGGTCTCCTGTCGGAAATTCACCGCCGAGACGATATAGTCGGCGCCGGCATCTACCGCTTGCGCGACGGTCGGCAGCGGATCGTCTTTATGCGATGCATTGTACCGATTCAGCAGGGAAGGGGAATCGATCAGGCTGGCGCAACCTGTGATAAAATCGGGCAATTCCTTTTTCAATCGCTCGATTTTTTCCAATGGCCTGCGAATTCGGCAGGTTACTTCCATGTTCCGAATGCCGGCGGTCAGCAGGGCCTGGGCGGTCCTGACGACATCCAGCTTATCCAGGTTGAACACAAGGATGAAACCATCCTGCAAGACGGTTGTGATCGTTTTTCTGACCGGCATAATCGGCCTCCGTTACAGCCTTCGTAAATGAAATCCCCCGTCGACATGGATGACCTGGCCTGTGCAGAAATCCAGCCGTCCTTCGGCAATCGCTCCCACAGCGCGGGCGACATCTTCCGGCAGCCCCCAGCGCCGGATCGGCGTCAGGCCTTCGCGGATCAGCGTATCGTATTTGTCTTTGACGACATGCGTCATGTCGGTCTGGATGATGCCCGGTCGAACCTCGAATACGCCGATGCCGAATTCGGCCAGCCGATCCGCATACAGCATGGTCATCATGCTCAGTCCGGCCTTGCTCACGCAGTATTCCCCCCGCGCCGGGCTGCTGGTAAAGGCGGAAATGGAACTGGTATTGCAGATACGGTAGTTCCGTTCCGGATGGGCCTTTTTCTGCTCGATCATCCAGTTGGCGATGGCCTGCGTCAAAAAGTACGGGCCTTTCAGATTGATGTTCATTACCCGGTCGTAACTATCCTCGCCGGCTTCGAGAATGTCCGCCCGCTTAGCTGGGGCGACCCCGGCATTGTTGACCAGCATGTCGCATCGTCCCATTTTTTCCTTCGTAAAATTGACTAAGGCCTCCCGGTCGGATTTGCTGCTGATGTCGCCTCGCAGGATTTCGCAGAGCGCCCCCGTGGCGCGGATTTCCTCCTGCGCCCGCTGCGCCCAATGGCTGTCCGACCTGCCCTGATCATCGAAGTCGTAATGATTGACGACGATATTATAATGGAGCTGGGCCAGTTCGACGGCAATTGCCTTGCCGATCCCCCGGCTGGCGCCCGTGACAACGGCTACCGCTTTTTCGTCTTTCATGTTCTATCCTGTGGCTGCAATGAGTTTTTGCATATAAGGAATTACGCTGGTATAGACATAATAAACGGCGCAGGCGGTCGAGACAAAAATCGCCACCAGCATCGCCAAATTCCATGCGAAGGCCTTGGGGCCGGATGGTTTGTCCGATTGGAGATACCGTTTGCTGTTGTTCAATAAGAAAAAACCGATATAGGCGATCGGAAGCATTACCCCGCAGATGGCGGATGTCGGAATCGCGATCCAGAAACTCATCTTCTGCCAGAAAAGCACGCCCAGAAACGCCGGGGCCGGGATCAAGCAGGCCCATTTATAGAGTTTTCCGCCCGGCTCCACCTTGAACATTTCGCAGACGGCAAAACCGGCGACCAGCATCTGCATCGTGATGGAGCTGAGGACCATCCCGACGATTCCCAGTCCGAACACAATCCGGGATATCAAGAGAGGAACTCCGGCCTTGTAGAACATGGAAGCCGCCTGCGTGGCGCCCAGCCTGCCGTCGGCCAGCACTTTTTCCATGGCTTCGGTTCCGTACAGGGTCGATCCCGTGGCGATGATAATCAATCCGGTCGCGATACTGTAGGGAATCAGCATGCCTGTAAACAAATCAAATTTTCCCAGCCCCCGATGTTCCTTGCCCCAGCCGCGCGCCAGGAGTGTGTAAGGAAAAAGGAACGTCATGTTAATCCCTACGGCGCCGGCAAATGCCCCCATGATCACCGAAGCGGTATATTTTTCCTGCCCGGCGTATGTGATTTTGGGAATGCCGGGAATCAATCCCCGGGCTAGTTCGCCCCAGCGGATTGCTCCGGCCCATGTCCGATGGATAACCACCATCGCAAACGCGGCGATAATAAGCCAAACAAAACCTTTGAGCACTTTTTCGTAAATCCGTACGCCCTTATGCCCGCTTCCGTAACTCCATGTAACAAAAATCGAAACACATAAAAAAGCGGATCCCAGGATCAGCAGCGAAACGGTCTCCTGGCGGGCCGTAGGTTCCCATTGGGTTACCGCCTTGATCATGTCCTGGCTCATGCCTGCGGCCAATGCGTACTGCGGAATATGCCAGATGACGGTTGACGCCAGGGCCGCGATCGCCCAGGCCCATGCCAGCGAGGGGTGAAGATAGCGTTTCATGGCGTCAAACGGGCGCTGTCCGGTGGTGAGGGTTTGATGCACCATTGTCGAAAGCATAATCACGCCCAGCAGCATGGCCAGCGGTTGGACCCACAGCAGTTGATATCCAAAGATCGCCCCGGCAAAAAGAGAGGCCGCACTGCTGCCGGCCCCCAGCGTCAAGGCGCTTTGCAGCCAGCCGGGCCCCGTCATTCCCAGATAGGCCCGCCAGCGCATCCAGAACGGCTTATTCTGCACCGCCTGTAAAAGGGCCTTTTCTTTGGCCAGAGCTGCCGGATCGGTTCCGGCCAACATCGGCAATCCTTTGGCCAGATCCACTCCCTCTAGCGGTTCATACTCCTGTTCGATCATCCGTTTCTCCTTATCTTGTCGGCCGGACTATACCTTTACCCTGGCTGTCAATCGATCGTCAATTTCCCGGCCGGCCGCCATCCCATCGGCCACGGCCGCCACGACGGTGGACGCTCCGTGCACCAGATCGCCGCCGGCGAACACATTGTTCCGTGTTGTCTCGTGGGTGCCCTCTTTTAGAAGGATCAGACCATCCCGGATTCCCACGCCGGGCAGGACCTGCTCCAGATTATCGATGGCCTGCTGTCCGATCGATTCGATGACCACTTCCATTCCCAGCGGATACGCCGCCGCCTCAAGAGGCATCGGGCGCCGCCTTCCGGACGCATCTTCCGGCCCCAGTTGCACCGGACAGACGCGAATCCCTGTCAGTTTGCCGTCTTTGGATTCGTATCCCAATTGCTGGGTCAGGATCAAAAAGTGCACTCCTTCCTCCATGGCCCTCTGCCTTTCTGCTTCCCAGGCGGGCATTTCCTCAAACGAGCGGCGGTACACGATATAGACATCCTTGGCCTTGAGGTCCCTGGCGGTGATGGCCACATCCATAGCAGTATTGCCCCCGCCGATGACGGCGACTTTTTTGCCGCGAACCTGCAATCGGCCCGGTTCGGTTTTGGCCACTTCCAGAAATTCCAGGGCGTTGTATAAGCCATCCAGTTTATCCCCGCCGTGACTGACTGCCTTAGGCAGGCCGATCCCGATGAAGGCCGCATCGAAACCTTCCTGTAGGATCGAATCCAGGGTGAACTGTTCCGTCAACGGAGTACCCCATTGGAAAACCAGGCGATCCTCGGGGATATCGCGGAAAATGGCTGAAATCTCGCTTCGCAGGGCGTCGCACTGGCGGGCGGGGGGGATCACCGACTGGATCATCCCGCCGAACTGCGTGCTTTTGTCATACAACGTGACCCGGTGACCCGCTTCAACCAATACCGCCGTAGCCGCCAGACCGGCAGGTCCGGCCCCGATCACGGCCACATTTCTTCCGGATGTTTCCTCCGGAAGGCGCAACCGCGACCAGCCGTACCGATTCGCCTGTTCGGCGATATGCCGCTGGATCTCGGCGATCGGCAGGGGACTGTCTCCGATAAAGCCCTGCAGGCATCCTCCCTGACACTGCTGCTCCACCGGGCAAAGCCAGGCGCAGATCTCCGGCAGGATATTCACCCGTCGGATAATCTCATAGGCCTGCTTTTCGTCCCCTTCCAGAAACGCATGAATAAACTTCGGGATGTCCACGCCCGCCGGGCAGGCCCGCTTGCAGGTGGCATCTTCGCATTCCAGACAGGCCTGGGCCAGCCGTTTGAGATTCTCGATATCCCGCATCCGGCCCTTGCGGAAGATCGGTCCGTAGGTCTTGTTGTCCCGGACCACGCAGCCGGTGGAGCCGCCGTCCCGCATGATCTGCGTGCACGCGCTGCAGCCGATGCAGACTTTATGGGGGTCCATTTTCCCGGTGCGGATCAGGTCTTTGGGGAAATCGGGATAGGCAAATCCCATCCGCCCGCCGCCGACGATCGTGACCCATTCTTTGGCTTTATAAACCGCCGCCACACTGCCCATCAGGTGCCTCAGCCAACTGTATCCGGATCCGACAAACGCGATGTCCTTAAAGGCCTGCTGTAATTGGCCGGTCAGACCGATGAGCCGATGCACGCCGATCAGCGGGTGTTCCGGCTCTTTATATCCGCCCTGGATCGGCACATTGAAGGGACGATTGACATGCGGATTGTAATAGGGATTGGCGACGGTGACGTTGGCCATCCGGACGCCGCGCTGATGCAATAGCTTGAGCAGTTTCTTCGGCTCGGAAAGGTCAGGCTTCGTATAGTCCTTCTGGTCTACGCCCCAGCCATAGGGGTAGGGGATGCAGTCGAACACGCCCAGTCGCAGCGTGATGGGCACATCGCCCAATTCCTCTCGAATTCTATCAATCACCCCCAGGAGGAACCGTGTTCGATTCTCAAATGATCCGCCGTATTTCCCTTTGCGGGTATGGGCCGCCAGCAGTTCATTGATCAGATATCCATGGCAGGACTTGATGTCCACGGCATCAAATCCCGCCTCGAAGGCCAGGCGGGCCGCCTCGACGTATTTGTCCTGCAGGGCGTCCAGATACTCGTCGGTGACCCGGGGCCAGTCGTCGGGGATTTGGCTGGGACGCAGGGCGTTCGGGGCCGGCTCCGGGCTGAGCGGATCGCGATAAGGATCGCGGACGGGGATAATGGGCTCGGCCTTGCCGGCCGGCTTGCTGTACCGGCCGGAATGGGT
>JAFGGE010000253.1 GCA_016930745.1 Sedimentisphaerales bacterium | reverse complement strand
ATCCAGTTTCCAGCGACCGACCAGTCCTGTTTCCACACAGTCCGGCTCCGAGAGCCACTGCTCGCTGAAGACCAGCAGGTCGGCCATGTCCACACGACAATCCCCATCCAGATCCCCCACCGGACAGTTCATGTTGGCCCGACAGGGATTGAAAAAAGGCAGAAAAGAGACGAAAAAGACGACAGCGGCTCGGTTCAAGTAACAGCTTTTCATCCTATACTCCCGGCGGATTCTATCCTGGAACAGAAATTTCATCAAAGATATAGGTAGCCCTAAGGATCATAGCGCACAGAGCTTCTCCATCAGTTATAGAGTCGCTCAAAGGCCTTATGGTAACACGATCCTGTAAAAAAAAACCGAAAAACAGACTTGCCATCGCTGGATACGATAGCAAAACAGAACAGGAAAATACAAAAACCGTCAGCGGTTGCGGAATCTCTTGCGATAGGAAAGCGGCGTCAGATCGGTTTCCCGCCGAAAAAGGACGCCCAGGTGAGTCGCGTTGGAAAAGCCGGATTCCCGGGCGACGGCGGAGATAGGCATGTCGGTTTTCAGCAGGATTTCTTTAGCCAGTTCCACACGCACCCGCTGGATTTCTTTCAGAATGGAACGTCCCAGGACTCTTTGAAAGCGGCGTTCCAGAAGACGTCGGGAGGAGGACACCGCATTAACGACATCGTCGACACGAATCATTTCCTTGGCGAATTCACGAATAAAACGGATGGCGCCGGCCACCTCTTTGTCGGAGATGGCCAGGATGTTCGTGGACTGGCGAACCACGACACGCGCCGGTTCGACATGAATTTCCTGGCCGGTCATCGGTTCGCCGGCCATGAGCCTGTCCAGCAGGGCGGCCGCTTCGTACCCGGCCTGTTGCACGTTCAGGGCGATACTCGACAATTGCGGATAGGACAAGTCGCATAAAAGTTCGTCGTTGTCGACGCCGATAATCGACACTTCTTCCGGCACCATCAGGCCGGAAATCCTGGCCGTCTCCACGACATAGCGGGCCCGTTCGTCGTTACAGGCCATGACCGCTACCGGTTTGGGCAGGGAGGAAAGCCAGCGGGTGAGCGCGACCTGCTCGATATCCCAGGAGCGATCCCGACGAAGACGGGGTTCCGTATAGAGATGGCAATGAAAACCCGCCTGGCGAATCCGGGCGGAAAATGTTTCCTTACGCTGCTGCGACCAGGTGCAATAGGGAATGCCGCAAAAGGCAAAATGGCGAAAACCCCGATCCAGAAAATGTTCGGCGGCCATGGCGCCAATGGCGCCGGAGGAGGTAATCACGCGGGGGATGGCCGCCCAGTGATCCTTTTTCACCGCGGACAATCGCTTGGTCGAATCGCTGGCCAGCGTCACCGTGGGCAGGCGGCTGCGAAGGATCTGTTCGGCTACTTTTTCCGAAGATACCCGTGCGATGATTCCTTCCCCCTGCCAGTCTCTCATGCGGGGAAGCTCCTTGTTATAAATCTCCCATGGGTCCATATTAATGGACCAGGGGCCATGCAGCCGGGAGTATTTGGCGATGCCGCGCAAAATACCCCTTCCGTAGGCCGTCGAGGCCTCTACAACGATAATTACCCTTCGTCTCGACTGAATCATGGTCTTTCCCGGCAATCGAAAAGGACTTTTAAGCCCGGCTCTGACAGGCGCCTTGATGCCCTGTATTATAATCGCCATAAACCGGTATGTCCATTATTTCCGGACGGCAAATCTCGGCAGAAGGGCGGGAAAGCCAATTTGTGTCGCAAAAAAACGAAAGAAAAACGGAAAATCGAGTTTACTTTGCATCCGGTTTTGAAGTATACTGTCGATTATCGGAGCAGGCTGGTGAGTCCGGGTGATCCTCCTCCCTGAACGGCCCAAACCAGGCCTTTCCGGCTCTGTCCGGTAAAACGGCGAGTTGCCGTAATTCTTCTTGACATGGAATGGCGTCGCGCGTATACTGTAATGCGCTGTTGGCTGTGATGCCCCGTAAATGTGCACATTATGGGCGGCATGACGGCGAAGGATGGCGCGAGGATGATTTGGTGATGGTGAAGTACGCTTCGTGTCGAAACTCGGTCGGGGGGTGGCGAACAAACCGGTTTGCCTTACGCGGTCTTTCTGTCCGGTCTTTTCTTTCCTTTCTTTTTTCCTCGTTTGATTTCCTTATGCCCTCGCGGTTTCGTCCCGACGGGCGCAGCGATCGGTGTATCACCGCAAGCCATCTGCCTTCTGAAAATCTCTTGTGCTGGGATTGGGTACCGATCCGGCGCGTTGTGCCGGAAGGTAAAAAATACGCCTTAGTAACCTACAATGATCGGAGGACAAATGCCTATGAGTAACCAGAGGGGGCCAAAAACGGGTTTTGGGTAATTCAATGTCAAGGAGTGGTGATTGTGATACATGTGGTTTCTTGTTTAATTTGAACGGAGGACCTGAAAATGAAAAAATTGATTTTGGTTATGATGTTGTGTTTGGGGTTGGCTTCCGTCGCTCCAGTACTGGCCGGGACGGTCACGTATGAGCGGTGGACGAGCTATCCTTCAGGCGCGGAACTGGGAACGGTTGGTACCGATCCGGAAGGGATCACGGCGACGAACGCAGCCTGGCTGGCCGCCAATGCCCCCGTTGTTCAGCAGATCAATGTGTTCCAGATGGATGAGCCCGCTCTGGACAATTATGCCGGGCGCATCACGGGCTGGCTTATCCCGCCGTCGGATGGGGATTACACCTTCTGGCTGACTTCGGACGACGACAGTCGTCTGTGGCTCAGTTCCGGCGACGACCCGGCCAATAAGTCGATGATCTGCTATATCGACGGCTGGTGCGGCTGGGGCGATTTTGACCGGTTTGATCCGGTGACCCTGCAGCCGACAGGCGCTGGCGGCGGCGGCGGTGTAGGCCTGCAAAAGTCCGCGGTGAAAACCCTGGTTGCCGGCAAGGCCTATTGGCTCCAGGTGGTCTATTCGGACGGCACTGGCGGCGGTTTTGGACGTGTGAACTGGGAAGGTCCGGTTGGCGCTCGTCAGGATATTACCGCCGATTATCTGCGCAATGTCCCCTGGGGTGCGATCAATCCGACCCCGGCCGATAAGGCCACGGAAGTGGGCCTGGGCGTGCAGCCCCTGTCCTGGGAAGCCGCGCAGCCTTCGGGAGATCCGATTGCCAGCTTTAAGGTGTACTTCGGCGAGGATCCGAACATCGTTGACAATCCGGTGCTGGGGACGACGACGGAGTTGACGATCGATACCTCCGAACTAGTCAACAATAAAACCTATTACTGGATGGTCCAGTCCATTGTGGATGAGGCCAACTTTGTCGACGGCAGCGTCTGGTCGTTCGCTACCGAAGACTGGGGTCCGGAGATCACCCAGCAGCCGGCCAATGCCACATTTGCCCCGGCTTGCCAGGTTACGGTAACGATTGCCGCCCAGAATAAGAATCCCGAACAGGGCGGCGAGATCACCTATACCTGGTATAAGGTCGGTGACGTGAATCCGGTGGGTACCGGCGACACGCTGGTCACAGGCGACGCTGGAGACTACTATTGCGTCGTGGCCAATGACATCCGCGAAGAAACATCCAATACGATCAAAATTTCGCCGGCCCTGCAGTCCCTGACCAGTCAGGATATCGGAACGCCCACCGCGGCCGGTAATGCCTATATCGATGATGTTACGGGTCAGGTTGTGGTCACCGGCGACGGCGACGACATCTGGAACGCGGCCGATTCCTTCCACTTTGCGTACAAGGAAGTGTCCGGCAATATCGATATTATCGCCAAGATCGACAGCATGAGCGGCGGCAGTAACGAATGGAGAAAGTTCGGCGTCATGATTCGCGACGAACTTACGACCGGTTCACGGCATGCGTATATGGCCGCCACGGGCAACCAAGGCGCCCGGTGGCAGGGTCGACGCGATCCCGATACGGGCAACAACGGCAATGCCCCGGCCACGGGCGGCTTCCCCACCGCGTGGAGCGATGCATCGCCCTACTGGGTGCGGCTTGTCCGCAATGGGGAAACCAATCAGTTTACCGCGTATGTGTCTTTGAACGGTGTGGACTGGACCCTGGCGACGCAGAATGATGCCGGCGGCGGCGGGGAAACCATCCTCAATCCGCACACCTTTGCCATGACCGATCCGGTCTATGTCGGCCTGGCGGTTACATCGCATGAGTCGGGCGCTTTGACAACGGCCCGGTTCAGCAACGTGACCCTCAACGGGGCGGACATGTTCGCCACGCCGTGGGATGTGGTCAATGTGACCGCCAACGCCGATCCGTCGACCGGCTGGGTCGATTATGACGGCGATGCGGTCCTTTCCTGGGGATACAGCATGTTTACACCTTGTGATTCCGTCTTTAAGGTCTATGTCACGCAGGACGGTGACCTGATCAACGATCCGAACATTGGCGATTTTGTGGCTCCGGTCGAGACGACCGATCTGACGGTCACCCTGACCGACGCCGAGTACGGCTTCGAGCACGATCAGACCTGGTACTACCGGATCGATGTGGATTCGGAAGCCGGCGGT
>JAFGGE010000032.1 GCA_016930745.1 Sedimentisphaerales bacterium | reverse complement strand
TGGCTTGGGCCGCTGCCCTGGCGTCCCTTTGGCGGGGAAGCCGGCCATACCCTTTCCGGCCTGTTCGTCGGGGATGTAAACTGGAGCCCTCATCATTACGATATCATCCAGTGGACTGTAAATCCTGATCCGACATCGCCCATCAAGGTGGAATATGACAATGAGAATGTTCACTATCACTATACAAACGG
The DNA here is from genome assembly GCA_016930745.1 of Sedimentisphaerales bacterium. Lineage (GTDB taxonomy): Bacteria > Planctomycetota > Phycisphaerae > Sedimentisphaerales > Anaerohalosphaeraceae > JAFGGE01. The sequence goes on along the minus strand of JAFGGE010000032.1, from coordinate 3,283 downwards.
TGTGGTGGTTCATTCGGCCGGTTATCCGGGCGAACCTGTAGGGGCAGAGGGCGGGGCCTGTTTTGTGGGAACCGCCGGACGTATTGCGGTGGACCGGTCCAATCTGGTTTCTTATCCGACCGACATTCTCAAGCAACCCTTGCGGCCCGCTGATTCTCGTGTGTATTACGCGAACAGCCATTCGGGTAATTTCCTCGAATGCGTTCGGACACGCAGACTAACGATTTGTAATCCACAAACCGCGGTATATACCATGAATGCCATTCTGATAGGCGGTATCTGTCTGGCCCTGAAACGTTCGGTCCAATGGGATCCGGTCAAGGAAGAATTTATCGGCGACGATACGGCAAACCGTCTCCTTTCATACAGTCCACGCGCTCCATGGCGGATTTAATTGTATACAGAGATAAACCATTCGCCCGTGATTGAGAGGGAATATCCATGAAAATGCGTTTCCTGTTTTGTTGCCTCATTTGTTTCTTTCTTTTTGGGAATATCGTACTTGCCGACGAAGAACAGGACCTTATCGGCGTTTTACAATCGCACGCCGCTATTCCACAAAAATGCAACGCCTGTTTGCGACTGCGTATCGTCGGAACAGCCAGGTCGGTACCCGCTCTGGGCGCTCTTCTGGGCGAAGAAGAGCGATTGTCCCATGCCGCGAGAAACGCCCTGGAGGGGATGCCCTGTCCGGAAGCCGGCAAGGCCTTGTGCGACGCTCTGAGCGCAAGCGCCGGGGTGCGCAAAGCGGGTTTGATCGACTCGCTCGGTTGGCGTCGGGAGCCGCAAGCCGTCCCGCTTTTGAAGCCGCTGTTATCCGACTCGGACACAGGGATTGCCTCGGCGGCGGCATCGGCCCTGGGCCGAATCGGCGGGAAAGAAGCGGCGGATGCGCTTTCCCATGGCGTGGGTAAGGCTGCTCCGGAAGCGCAAATTACGGTTCTGGAAGGTTTGCTGCGGTGTGCGGAGAGATATCAAACGAGCGGCAAGACCTCCGAGGCGACGGCGGTTTACTCCGGTTTGTTCCACGAACAATATCCTACACGGATACGGGTAGCGGCCTGGCGAGGCCTGGTCCTTTCCGACATGGATCGCCGCAAGGAGCTTGTCGTGGAGGCATTGCGAAGTACGGATCGCCCGGTCAAACGAGCCGCCCTGAAATTGATCCGTGAATTGGGGGATGAGGAAATTCTCCGGATTTGCATGCACAATTGGGGCACTCTGCCACCCGAATCGCAATTGGCCGTATTGGACGCTCATGGTAAACAGGGCAAATCGGCTCTTGAGATGACTCGCACCGCCCTTGGCAGCCAGTACCTCGTCATTCGCGTGGCTGCCCTGGAAGCTGCCGGTAGTGTGGGCGACAGCTCTCTGGTGAAGAACCTGGCCGAACGGGCGGCCTACGGCACCCCGGCAGAAAAGGCCGCCGCCCAGCAAAGCCTGAGCCGTTTACCGGATGACGAGGTGGGAAAGGCGATTCTGGCTGCCCTGGATTCGTCGGAGTCGGATGAACGGGTAGAACTGATCCGCGCACTTCGTGTAAGGAAAGAGTCTGCCGCGACGGATCGACTGGTAAAAGAGGCGAGAAACGATATACCGCAGGTTCGACAGGCGGCGGTCGAGGCATTGGGCGATCTGGCGGGAATCCGACAAATTCCTGCTTTGGTGGATATGGCCTTTGAAACGGCCGATCCCAAAGAATCGGCCTATTGCATGAAGGCTTTGGTTTTGACGGCACGACGCAACACAGCGCAGGATCGGACAACGGAACTGACGCTGGAGAAATTCGATCAAGCCGGACCGAAGGAACAGCTTGTATGGATCGATGTGCTTGGCCAGCTTGGTTCGAAACAGGCCGTTGCCCCCTTACAAAAAGCTCTTCGGCAAACGGAGAATGCCGATTTGCGTTATGCCGCGATTCAGGCGGTCGGCAACTGGCCGGATGCCTCGTTCCTGGGCGATCTGGAAGCGATTGCCCGCACTTCCGACAATAAAGTGCATCGGGTGCTTGCCGTTCGAGGGATGATCGGACTGCTGGACAGGAGCAGCCTTAGCGCCCAGGAGAAACTCAAGCAATATTCCGACGTATGGAAACTGGCCGAGCAGGCGCAGGAAAAACGGGCGATTCTGGGGGCCGTATCAAATATCAAAACGGCCGAAGCGATGGAGTTTGCCGCCGGACCACTGAAAAGCCCGGATTTGAGCGCTGAGGCGGCATTGGCGGCGCTGCATATCGCACGGAGCATTTATGCCCGAGAACCCCAAGCTGCAGCCGCGGCGATGAAGCAGATTGTCAATGAACCGGTGGCAGATGAACTGAAGAAACAGGCGCAGGAGATCCTTTTGGAAATAGAATCGGTGCGGAGCTATCTGACACAGTGGGAAGTGGCCGGACCCTATGAGCAGGAGGGGAAAAATTACGCCCAATTGTTCGATACTCCTTTTGCCCCGGAAAAACCCGACGATACGGTGCCATGGAAATCCATGCCTATCAGCAGACTGGACAATCATCCGGCCTATCTGGATCTGCTCAAGGAGCTCAACGGCGGCGAACAGTGCGTGGCGTATTTGCGGACAACGGTGGAGTCGGAGCGGGAAAAGCCGGCCCGGCTGGAAATCTACAGCGACGACGGCGTCAAGGCCTGGCTGAATGGAATCCTTGTGCACAGCAACAACACGGCCCGTCCGATCATGCCCGAGCCGGACATCGTGAATGTGACGCTCAAGAAAGGATCCAACAAGTTGATGCTCAAGATAACGCAGAACAACCTGCCCTGGGGAGCGATTGTTCGGCTGCAGGAGGCCCCTGCAGCGGCGACCCCGGAGCCGAAGCTGGGCGAAGGTTTCAAACTGCATGTGATTAACGCCGAATCGCGGTTCGAGGCGGGGACGATCATGGATGTCAACAACGACGGCAAGCCGGATATCCTCAGTGGCGGATTCTGGTATCAGGCCCCGACATGGGAAAAACATGTCGTTCGCGAGATTCAGGAAGAGGGCGGTTACTATTATGATTTTGCGAATCTTCCGATGGATGTTAATGGGGACGGGTGGATGGATACCGGCGGGGCGGCCTGGCACAACAAGATGGTCTACTGGGTGCGAAATCCAGGGCAGGCAAACGGGCCATGGCAGGTCTTTGAGGTGGATACGCCCGGCAATATGGAAACAGCCATTGCAGTGGATATCAACGGCGATGGGCAGGACGATATTTTGCCCAATATCATGAGCGCGGCGGCGTGGTATGAATACAAACGGGATGCCTCGGCCCCGCAAGGGGTTC
>JAFGGE010000031.1 GCA_016930745.1 Sedimentisphaerales bacterium | reverse complement strand
TTAGCGATTCTATGGCCAAAACACCTAAGTCTCTGTTCTGTAAGCACTTATAGTTTTTTGTCTTGGGTATTCCGACACACTCCTAGAGACCAGTTACTAGTGACTCCCGACCCGCCGGGACGGCTCTTTTACACGTTAATAGTCAGTTCGCGGAAGTTGATTAAAGCCGAAGATTTTTCATCGAAGACCATCAGGCATGGTATCTGTAAATAGTTATAATATAACGGCTTAGGAATAATATAAAAAATTGAATAATTTCCCTTGACTTTGCGCACCTCTATGATATACTTTTCGTAAATGGAATTTTAAGAGTTTTTAAGGAAGATATTTAATGTTTTCTTCGGATTTTTTTGACCATATTATCAGTAAAGAACGCGCCACCGAAATCCTCGAATCTCATTGCTCCAGTCTGTACAAATGCTTCTCCGAAAGTTGGAAGATGTGGCAAGAAACAAGGAAACATTTACCTAGCCACGGAGCAAAACTTACTTCAACAACTACCGCTGGATTCATTCATGACCTCATGGTTGACCGTGCCCAGCGAGAATTTGTTAATCGAGGTGACGAAATTTGCTGTTACTTTCAGGACCGGTTGTTTTGGATTGATTTCCATGGAGAGCTTTTATTGCGTTTTAAGAAACTGGATGATCAGTTGCGCCCTCATAATATAATAACTGCCAGACAGCAAACCATCTCTCAGCAAGTTTTCAAGACAGAGAATGGTTCACGTTGGGCGAATGATGGCGCAACGGTTGCCAACTTTGGTTATAGACTCAACAATACCGGAAATCTACGTGATCTGTCCATTGTATGCTGGTATAATAACGATCTTGTGTGGCATATTCCTATTGATAGTGAGGCCGGGATTGTTACTCCGGTCATGGTATCTACACCTGATCCTGCCTCGGATGAAATAATTATTACTCCGAAGAAAGTAAAGATCCTCAAGAAGGTGTAAATAAGCTAATCAAAAACAACTGTCGCTCTAATACAAGGCTTATTTTATAGCAATCTCTTGTTATGAGAAGCGTTTTTCTTGGAGGATGTATGAATTCTACGGTCAATCCTGATCTTCTCATACTTGCCCGTGATTCGCGATTAATGACACAAGCTGAATTGTCTCAACTTACATCAATTGCTCAAGGATATATCTCAAAGTATGAGAAAGGTCAATTAGTCATTCCAGAAGATCGTTTGCGTAAACTAGCTCAAGTTCTTGATTACCCTGTTTCATTCTTTAAACAAAAAGCGTCCATACACGGATTAGGTATAAGCAACATATATCATCGTAAACGGAAAAGTATTCCAGTCCAGACATTGAAGCAAATTCAGGCACGTATTAATATTTACAAAATACAGATTGCAAAGTTGCTCGATGGTATAGAATTATCCACTCCCTACAGTTTCCAAAATATCGATATAGACGACTTTGAAGGTGATGCTGAATATGTCGCCCAGCTTGTCAGATCAATTTGGCGAATACCTGTTGGCCCTATCAAGAACATGTGTCGCACTATAGAAGATGCATCTGGTATTGTGATCAAGTGCGATTTTGGTAACAGAAAATTTGATGCTGAAGGTATGTGGTTAGTGAATGAGGGTCTCCAGCCTTTTTTCTTTGTCAATAACTTGTTGCCTACAGATAGAATGAGGTTTACTCTTGCACATGAATTGGGGCACATTGTTATGCATCGAATCCCTACACCAGACATGGAAGCACAGGCAGACCGTTTCGCTTCTGAATTTTTGATGCCAGCAAGGGATATAATAACTGATCTCACTCCATTTTCACTCCCCCTTGCGGCTAGACTTAAAGAAGAATGGGGAGTCTCTATCGCGGCTCTAACCCGAAAGGCACGTGATCTTGGTGTAATCACTCAATCGCAATATCGGAGATTCTTTACTCAGCTAAGTGCAGCAGGTTATAGAAAACATGAACCGGTCGAACTACCTGAGGAGAAGCCAAAACTGATAAATAAGATCATAGACACGTATCTTCATACGCTCAATTATACAAAAGAGCAACTACTTAAATTACTCACATCTAATGAAGATGATTTTTTAAAGTATTATCGCCCTGCACCTAATGTAAAACTCGTTAGATGAGTACACTAATCATCTGATAAGTTTTGCCACCTTCATCCCCCTTCCGGCGCGGGCGGCCAGCATTACCTAAACCGCCTGCCGGGTACGGCAACACCCGACATTATTTCCCGCCGGTTTTTCCGCAACGCGGATTTAAAGAGCCGTTTTCCATGTCCGGATGGCGTCATGGAAGCAATCTTACCGAAAAAGACAGGCCTGTCCAGTGGACCAACCGGCTCCCCGCGGCATCTGACTCAGAAAAAACACGCCCAAACGGAATGACTCAACTATCGCTGCGAAATGGCTTTATCGTTGACAATCCGCTCTTTTCCTCCTATAATACGCATCGATCAGGGGCTTTTCCGGACAGAAAAGGCAGTGAGGCATCCGTGTATGGCCAATAAGAACGCAAAAAAAGTTGCTTTTATCGCTACCTATCCCCCTCGACGCTGCGGGATTGCCACGTTTACGTCGGACCTGATCACAAGCGTCTCTGCGTGTGCCGGCCCGCCTTTTGAACCCCTGGTCGTCGCCATGCAGTCGGATTCGCCCTGTCAATATCCCTCGTCGGTCAAGTTTGAAATCCGCACCCAGGTCAAAAACGACTACATTTGTGCCGCGGATTACCTCAATTTCAGCCATGTTGACCTGATCAGCGTACAGCATGAGTACGGCATCTTCGGAGGGCCGGCGGGAGGCTATCTGAGCCTTCTGCTGCGGCGGGTCAACGCCCCGATCGTCACCACGCTGCACACCGTGCTGGCCGATCCGGCCGACGAGTACAGGAAAGCCACGCTGGATCTGTGCGATTTGTCCGATTGTCTTGTGGTGATGAATGAACGTGGAATTACGATGCTGGACCAGGTGTATGGCGTAAACACCGACAAAATTGTTCTTATTCCCCACGGCATCCCGGATTTGCCTTTTGTCGACAGCAGTTATTATAAGCATCGTTTCGGCATAGAAGGACGTAAAACCATCCTGACCTTCGGATTGCTGAGCCGAAATAAAGGCATTGAGACTATGCTTGACGCCCTGCCGGAAATCGTCCGGGCCGATCCTTCGGTGCTCTACATTATCCTCGGCGCAACCCATCCCGCGGTACTGCAGCATGAGGGAGAAGCGTATCGTTTCAGTCTCCAGCAGCGGATCGGGGAACTGGGTCTGGACAAGCATGTCCTCTTTCATAATCGATTTGTCAGCGACGATCGGCTCCGCGACTTTTTGTGTGCGGCCGACATTTACGTTACGCCCTATCGCAGCCGGGAACAACTGACCAGCGGAACCCTGGCATTTGCCGTGGGGGCGGGTAAAGCGGTCGTTTCCACTCGATATTGGGCCGCCGAGGAGCTGCTCAGGGAAGGACGAGGCAAGCTGGTGGCCTTCGACAATCCCCGGAGCTTGGCCAAAGCCGTGATCGCTCTCTTACGCAACGAGAACCGATTCCACGCCATGCGGAGGAAGGCGTACGATTACAGTCGCCGGCGCACCTGGCCTGAAATCGGGAAAGAATACTGGAAACTTTTCCAGGCCCAAACCCCGATTGCGGAAAAACTGGCCCGCCAGAATACGACCTCCGCCCGAGAGCCTCTGTCTCTGAAAGACCTGCCCGAATGTTCGCTGGAACATATTCAGAGACTCACCGATGATACCGGGCTGTTTCAGCATGCCAGATCCATGATTCCGGATCGGAATCATGGGTATTGCACCGACGACAACGCCCGCGCCCTTGTGGCGATGGTCAAGCATTACGGGCAGTTTACCGATCCGCAGGCGCTTCGCTTATTCGATACCTATTTGTCGTTTCTCCACTATGCGCAGGACGCCAACGGACTGATTCGAAATTTTTTAGGGTATGATCGTCGCTGGTGGGCCGAGGAGCCGGCCCATGACGCCCTGGGACGAACCTTATGGGCGTTCGGCGCCGTAATGTCCCAGCCTCCGGCGCCGCGGTACGTTCCCCTGGTCAAGGATTGTTTCGACCGCTCGGTTTGTCATGTCCCCCTGCTTTCCCCGCGGGGTAAGGCCTATTCGATTTTCGGCATGGCCGAATATCTCAAGCAGTTTCCCGGCGCCAGCGATATCAAGCGGTACTTCCTTCTGGCGGCGGACTTTCTGGCGGATTCGTTTCGCCGAACGGAAAGCCCGACATGGCCCTGGTTTGAAGAGGTTCTGTCCTATGACAATGCCGTTTTGCCGCATGCGATGTATACGGCCGCCCGGATCACAGGAGATTCGGGGTATGTCGATATCGCCGAGAAAAGCTGTCGTTTTCTTCTGGACAACACCTCCATCAACGGCCAGTTTCGTTTCATCGGCTGCAACGGATGGTATCCGAAAGGAGGAAATCGTGCTGTTTTCGGGCAGCAGCCGATCGAGGCGGCCGGCACGGTCATGCTGCTGCGGGCGGTCTATGATGCGACCGGAAATGTATCCATGCTGACTCTGCAACGGCTGGCCTTTGACTGGTTTTTAGGCCGCAACGACCTGCATACCTCTCTGTACGACTTCCAGACCAAGGGATGCAGCGACGGGCTCGAGCGAACGGGAATCAGCCTCAACCAGGGCGCTGAAAGCATGGTCAGCTTTCTTTTGAGTTTATTGAGCGTTGTGGAGAGTTCGCATCTGTTCGATGAGACCCTGACGGAAAAAAAAACGGCCTCGGTTCCACAGTCCGCCGGTTTGCCGAGGAAGATAAACGAATTGCCTCCTCTGGTCGCTTCTCGTCGAGCATCGAGTAAAAAAAAGGAATCGTTTTCCGGGAGGCCTGACAACCGTTAACCGAATCCATATCGCCTATGAAAATAGCCACTTTCAACGCCAATTCGCTTCGAAGCCGATTGCCTGTTATCCTGCCCTGGCTGGATGCTCATCGGCCGGATGTGCTCTGTGTGCAGGAAACCAAGGTTCAGGACCATGAATTCCCTCTCGATGCCATCGCTCAAACCGGCTATACGTCGGTCTTTTGCGGGGAGAAAAAATACAACGGTGTAGCCGTTTTGAGCCGGCATGCATTAGCCGACGTGGAGTTCGGCCTGGACGACGAGCCCAACGATCCGGCCCGCCTGGTCTGTGCCCGCATGGGTCGTGTCTGGATCGTCAATACCTATATCCCCCAGGGCAGGGATCGGGATTCCGACATGTTTGCCTACAAGATTCGATGGTTTGATCGGCTTAAGGCCTTTCTGGACCGTCGGTTCACTCCTGCCGATCCGATCCTCTGGATGGGCGATTTCAATGTAGCGCGAGACCAGAGAGATGTCTACGATCCCAAAGGCCTCTGGGGGCATGTGTGTTATTGTCAGGAAGTTCAGGATGCCCTGCAAGGGGTGCTGGACTGGGGATTTGTCGATCTGTTTCGTCAGTTCTGCCGGGAGCCGGGCCATTATACCTTCTGGGATTATCGGATGCCCTATGCCCTGCAGCGAAATCTGGGCTGGAGGCTGGATTACATCATGGCGACGCAGGTCCTGGCGAAAAAGGCCACAACCTGCCACATTGACATACAGGCCCGGGCGGGCGAAAAACCGTCCGATCACACCTTTCTGGTCGCCGAGTTTGACTTTTAATCGCAATTCGTTACAATATCGTATTACCGGCTGACACCGGGAAGGATATGTCGTCTTTGGATACGATGGTTTGGTATGGGTTTGGGGACGGAAATTCGATCCGATGACATCGGAAACGGTCTCAAACGATGATTTTACGTTTTTGATGCGGATGCGGGCACAGCGACTGATGTGCGCTGTAGTTTATTTGTCCGCCCATAAACGGGAGCCGGTCCCGCTGACGCGTCCCCTGCTGGGAGATCTGCTGAATCAGGCCACCCAGGTGGAGGAATTGCTCGATTCCTACGGAGCCCGCAACAACAGTCAATGGCATACCTTCCGCTCCCTGATCGCCGCGATCAAGCTGTTTTCCAATGTCAGCTATGAACTGCTGCATATCCAGCATTCCCTGCTGGGGTATCACCTGCTGCCGCTGGAGCAGGATTTTGACCGGGCTACGGAAAACGCCCTGGAATTTACGACCGACATTCTCCTTCAGGCAACCAATCGGATTACCGACCAGGCGATCCAACTGGGCCTGCGGATCCCCGAACTGGCCCCCTGTGTGCAGATGTATATAGAAAATCTTCCCCAGGGCAAACTGGAGCAGAATCTGGCGACGCGTCGCAGCGAAACCGTGGCCAAAACGGTTACTCTTTTAGCCACCGCCTTCTTGAATCTGGCCGCCGAAAGCAAACCATCTCTGCCCTCCGGCCGGATTTCTCCGGATCAGTACGAATTGTATATTTCCGGGTCGGTTACCGAAGAAAGCCTCCGCTCCATTGAGTTCCAGTTCCACAACCTGCAATCGCTCTATGACACCTATGTCTCCAAAACTGAGACCGAAGGCATGGACAAGGATCTTCCCGTTCTCCGCGGCCACATCAGCGTGGTGATGCATCTGCTTCGAACCGGGAAGGATTTTGCCCATTATTATGAACGGCACGTGGATTCCAAGACGCAGCTTTCGGGCGAATACACCCTGCATCTTGTGGAGCCGGAAAAACTGCTGGCCAAACTGATGAATTATTCGGTCAGTTTCGCCGGTCAGTATCTGGCCTCCGCAGAGTTGCTCTGCCAGAAAATGCTGCAGCGTTATACCGAGATCGACTCGATCGAAGTAGCGGTTCCGCAATACCGCGGTTTTCATGTCCGGCCCTCGACCCTGGTTTCCAAACTGGTGCTTCACTACGGCAGCAAGGTCCAGATGGAAATGGACGGCGAACCGTACAATGCCGCCTCGCCTTTGGAACTGTTTCGCGCCAACGAAAAAATCAATGCCCAGAAACGCCGGTGGCTGGCCCAGGAAATCGTCCGGCTTCGCCTGGTGCCGGACGAAGTCGGCGACAAAGACGCCCGGGCCGTCATTTGGGAGGTCATCATCGCCCTGGCCGAACGCAAAAAGATCGTCATTTATGAGCAGCCTCTCAAACTGGCCGAATACCCCATTCGTCAGGATGCCAAGCTTATTGAACAGGTCACCGATGAGATCGCCCACCTCATGGCGACCGGCCGAATCGATATCGGCACCGATCTGAAGATTCGCTTTATCGGGGACAAACGAGTCCTGGCCGATATCCGGCTCCTGGCCGAATGCGGCTACGGAGAAGACACCTTCGGGAACAATATCCCTCTGCCCGACGGATTATCCTACCTGCGCAGATAGCCCTTTTGCGGCGGCGGTTTTTTCCGGACGCGGTCTACCAGGTGTAGGGATACCCGTATCCGTATGGCCGGTAAAGCGGCGCCGTATAATACGGGACGGGATTTTCGCGCAGCCAGTACCCCATCGGGTCCATATTTCGTCGGATGCTCTCGCTTCTGGCCCGTGCCGCCCGGCGGCGGGCCTGGGCGTCCTGGCGTTCGGCGGCCTGACGGGCCTGAAGCTGCTGGTGATACGTCTCAAGCCGCTGCCGCTGTATCGGTTCGGCGACCTGCTCCACCCGTTCCTGCGCTCGGGCCAGTTGCTCCCGGCAGGCCTGTACCTGGGCTTGCAGCTCGCGGATTTGCTCCTCCTTTTCGGCAAGCCGGGTTTGCAGGAGGCGGATCTGGTTCTCCAGGCTGGAAATGGTTGCTTCTTTCTGTTGGGATGCATGCTGATCCGGCACATCGGCGAACATCATGCCGCAGGCCATCAGGCAGGAAATCCATACGCGTTTCATTGTCTGCCCTTTCCAAAGGACCCCGTCAACCGACATCCATTTTCACGCCGGGCGAAGGATTTGTCAAGGGCAGTGACAAAGGCAGGAATGCGGGAAAATACAGGAGGTGCGGCGCTACGCCGCGCCGACACCTCCTTAGATCAGCAAATCCCCCCGGTATGGGTCTGATTCCAGTATTTCATGCATGATTCGTGCAGGCCAAGAGGAAATCTGAAAGAAAAGAAGAAAATTTTCCGAGGCAGTGCCATAATGGTGGCACTGCCAACCCGAAATGATGCCAAAACGCAACATATCCAGCCATGGAAGGTCTGTTATTAATGAAAATTTGTCTGCTCTTGACCTTCATGAAAGCAGGCGTAGAATGGAGTCAAAAAAAAGGAATTGTCATAATTTGTAGTCGACACGATATGTTCCCATTTGCTTTTTGTTTGTGGTTTACTAACCTGTTTTATTCTTTGTCTGGATGCAACGTGGACAGACTGGGTAAATCGTGATACAACCTTTGCGAAATGAGGTATGCCTTGAGACCGAATCGGGCTTATGGCCCAGGCGGTCGCCGAGGCGGCAACGGCATGCTCCTTATCAAGATAAGGCCAAGGAATCATGAACCAGCAAGGCAGAGGAAAGGAGAGCGCATGAAAACCCGAACGAAGTGGATCGTCTGTTTGACGCTGATTGCCGTATGGATCGCCGGATGCGGAGGAGCGGTCTCCATGGAACCGAAGATCGGCGTGCTTCTGCCTGAGGCGTATAACACGCCAGACGGGATGACGCTGGGACCGGATCACTCTATTTATGTGAACTGTCCGAATTTCAACGATGACAGCCATCCGGCCAAAGTCATCAAGATCTCCCCGCAGAACGAGATCAGCGAGGTCGTAGAGCTGCCGGTTCATCCGGAAACGGGCAAAGCGGGTCCGCTGGGCATCGACTTCGGTCCCGACGGGCATCTGTATATTGCCGACAACCAGAGCATGTGCGGATTTTCCGACCATAAGTCCCGCCTGCTACGGGTGGTGATGCGGGAGGGCAAGGCCATCGCCGTGCAGGTGCTGGCGACCGGCTTTCTCCAGTCCAATGCCGTATCATGTCACGGCGACAGCGTTTATGTCACCGAGACGAGCCTGGACCTGAACGCCTCGCCTATGCCCAGCGGCGTATATCGCTTCCGATATTCGGAGTTCCGGGGCGAGCCGATCCAGCTTCAGCCGGGAGGAACCGATCCGCATCTGATTGTGAAGTTCTACACTTCCAATGAAACCTGGCGCGTCGGGGCCAACGGAATGGGTTTTGACAAGAGCGGCAATCTTCTGGTGTGCAATTTCGGCGATGCGAGTCTGCTCAAGTTCCGGTTTGGTCCGGACGGCAATGTCAGGAGCCATGAGGTCGTCGCCAAAGGCCAGGGGATGGAAAGTACTGACGGGCTCAAGGTGTGTCCGAAGACCGGGATGGTATATATCGCCGACTTTGCCGGCAACGCCGTGCACAAGGTCGATCCGTCTACCGGGCAGGTGACGACGCTCTGGAAGAACGAGAACAACTCGGGCGGGGTGGGCGGCCTTCTGGACCGGCCCAGCGAGGTCTGCCTGCGGGACGACAAGATCTATGTGGCCAATATCGACTTGCCGATGGAAGGCAATGAATATGATGCGCCGCATACGCTCAGCGTGCTGCCGCTGCGATAAGGGAAAATGGACCGTGAGGATCTCTGTTGCGAATGATTAGTGCGTGTCCTCCTCCGGCAAAACAAACGGAATGGGATTAGGGAGTTGTGCCATGGAAAACATGTCGATGAACGTGAGGGTACGTCTGAGCGTGATGATGTTTTTGCAGTATATGATGTTTCCCGTATGGTGGCTGCCCCTGGCAACCTATCTGGAAAAGATAGGATTGAGCGACTGGAAACCATGGATCATGAGTACGATGGCTCTTGGCTGTCTGTCCTCTCCCTTGATCGGCACATTCGCCGATCGCCGCTTTCCCAGCCAGTATGTTCTGGCGTCATTGAATCTGTTTTCCGGCATACTGCTAATCGTCGCGGCGCAATTGACAAACGGCCTGGCCGTCTTCCTTGTTCTTCTGGTGGCCATGCTGGCGTACATGCCCACATGGGGGTTGACCAGTTCGATCAGCATGGCCCACAGTCCGGCGGAGAAATTTCCGAATATCCGTGTTTTTGGTTCGATCGGCTGGGTAGCTGCGGGGATCTTCAGTATTGTCGCTCTTTATCTATTTAAGACAAAAATCGACGGCACACAGATTGTGTTTTATTGCGGCGCCGCCGTATCGTTTATAGGCGCGGCATTTTCCTTCTTTCTGCCCCATACCCCTCCTCCTGCGAAAGGCACCAAGGCGTCTGTGGTCGATGTTTTAGGATTGCGATCCTTTTCCCTCTTTAAGTATCCCGATTTCGCTCTCTACGTGGTTGTCTCTATAATGGTTACGATTGCCTTTTCGATTTACTGGTCCTATTTCTCGCTCTACTTAACAGACAAGGGAGTAGAGTTATTAACATTCACTCAAAACTTTGGACAGGCTGTTGAAATCGTGCTGATGCTGGTAGTTCCCATTGCCATCGCCAAAATGGGATTGAAATGGGCTATGGTCGTTGGTCTGTTAGCCCAGTTGGTGCGTTATGGTTCGCTGCTTCTCGGAGAGGCCACGGGCGCGGAAATGCTGTTGGCCTATGTGGCTATTCTTGTGCACGGACTGATCTTCGGTTTCTTCTTTGTCGGCGGTCAGATCTATGTAAATCGCAGAGCGCCCAAAGAGATGCAGGCCCAAGCACAGGGATTTATGTTTTTGGCCACGTTTGGAGTGGGATTGCTGATCGGCAACTTCCTCTGCGACTGGCTTATAAAGGCCTATACGGTCGACAACATTCGTCAATGGCAACCCGTTTGGCTATGGACCACGATTGCTTCGGCGATTGTTGTAGTCCTCTTTGCTATCGCGTTCCATGATAAAACTCAGACCGTTGATAAAAGCGATGTCGTTATTGCGGAGGAAGAGGAGCCCGCGGTTCTGTAATAAATCTCTATCGGCGATAGAAAGGGCCGATTTCCCTGCTGAGGCCCGGTAAGGCTTTTGCGCATGAATAGAGTCCATGTAATTAACCGGCTTCTTACATCGATTCCACAGAGTCGGTATCTGGAGATCGGTCTGAATCGAGGCGGAACGTTTATCCGAATCCAGGCGGACTGCAAAATCGGCATTGAGCCGATGTGGCCGCGGCTGCAACTTTTCTGGTATCTTCTGACGAATTGTCGAGCCAAACATTTCCGGATGACCAGCGATGCCTTTTTTGCCGGTCACAGCAAGGTTCTGGAGCCGGGAATCGACGTGGCGTTCGTGGACGGATTGCATGAATACCATCAATCGCTCAAGGATGTGCAGAACTGTCTGCGTTTTCTTCGTCCCGGCGGATTCATCGTGATGCATGATTGCAATCCGGCCAGCGCCGCCGCGGCTGTTCCTCTGCCGCAGAAAGGGCGCGAACCGGGCACATGGAACGGGGATGTATGGAAAACCATCGTGTATTTGCGAAGTCAATATCCGGATCTGAATGCATTCGTACTGGATTGCGATTTCGGGCTGGGAGTTATTACGAAAGGCATCCCGGAATCCACGGTTTTGTGTACTCCCGATCAGATCGAAGCGATGTCCTACGACGATCTGGCCGCAGACCGGAAACGTTTTCTGAACCTGAAAAAAACAGAATATCTGGAAGAATTCCTTGCCGGGCGAACATGAATAGGTTTACCGGCTTTATTTCTATACAAACGGAGGCAGCAAAATCATGGCAAAGGGGGAGTACACGGCTCATCAGCAAAAGATCATTTCCAACTATTACGATCACCTCGATACCATTCTTCTGACGCGATTACAGGAATTGGTGACCGATTTGTACCTGGCCGATACGCCCGGCAAGCAGAACCGTCTTTGGCAGCGGGCACAGAAGGCGATGGAAAAACTCAAGATTCCACCACAGATTATCGAACATATTATGTCCCGACGGGATATAGTAGTATTAGCCCGAAATGCGGAAGAGTGGCTCGCCGCTTCGCGAAAAAAACGATAATCCTGTCCGGCCGGGTGGCCGATGGATGAAATAGAATGATTCACTGCGAAAGGAGGCATTATGTTCGAGACGCTGGATAAGATGTTTTTGGCCGGATTGGGCGCTCTGTCGATGACCCAGGAAAAGGCCGAAAAAATCTTCGATGAGTATGTTAAAAAAGGCCAGGCCGAGAAGGACAAACGCACCGGATTTGTCAAGGAAATGATGGACAGCGCCGATAAAACCCGCCGGGATCTGGAAAAACTGATCGGCGAGCAGGTGCAAAAAGCCATCAGCGGGATGCACTTTGCTACCAAAGAGGATATTGCCCGGCTGGAAACCAAGCTGGATCAACTCGTAGCGAAGGAGTAGCCGTTTTGTACAGGCCTTTTCTCCGGATTCGCCGAACCTATGCGCAGGCGGTTCGTCTGCGGCATATCATGGCCGTACTGGTCAAGTACGGCTTCGAAGAGGTTGCGGCCATCGTCGGCAGGCGTTTCCGCGTCGGATTCGGGGCCAAACGGCTTCGTCTTGCCAAAGAACAGAATCTGGCCGTCCAAAGTCCGGCCAGGCGGGTGCGTCTGGCGATGGAGGAACTGGGGCCGACGTTCATCAAAATGGGGCAGCTTCTCAGCACCCGTCCCGATCTGGTACCGGTCGAGTACATCGAAGAGCTGGAGCTTCTGCAGGATCAGGTTAAACCGGAAAAAACCGAAACAATCATCGCGGAACTCACCGACCAGCTCGGAGGCAAGCCGGAAGAAATCTTTGCGGATTTTCAACTTGAACCGATCGCCGCGGCCAGCATCGCCCAGGTGCATCGCGCCCGGACCAAAGACGGCCGGGAATGCGTCGTTAAAATCCGGCGTCCCGGGATAGTACAAACGATACGTACCGAATGCGAGATTCTGGAGAACCTGGCCGGACTGGTCCAGGCCCGATTCGCCCATGCGGAAACCTTCGATCCGCAGCGGATGATCCGCGAATTCAGCCGCGCCGTGGGAAAGGAAGTGGATTTGGCCAACGAGCGGCGAAATCAGAAGCGATTCCTTCATAATTTTGCCGACGATGAAACCATTCATGTGCCCCGCATCTACGACGAATACTGCAGCGAGGGCGCGCTAACGATGGAATACATCGACGGGATCAAGCCCAGCGAGATCGAGAAGCTTACTGAAGCCGGGCTGGACCGGCGAATCATCGCCCAGCGCGGCGCCGATTTCGTTCTTACGCAGGTCTTCGACCACGGTTTTTTCCACACCGATCCCCATCCGGGAAATTTTCTGGTGATGAAGGACAATGTGCTGGCTCCGCTGGATTTTGGACAGGTAGGGCGATTGAGCAGTCAGGATCGTCAGCTCCTGCGGTATATCGTTCTGGCGATTGTGGACGGCGATGTCAATAAGATCATTCAGGGACTCGAAAGGGCGGAAATGATGCCTGATTCGGTCTCCCTGATCGACCTCCAGCGGGATATGGAGGAAATCCTGGATTCGTATTCGCATCTTCCCCTGCGGGATATTCCTTTCCGCGAGGCGATCGGCCGAGGTTTTGACGCCATCCGCAAACATCGGATTCGTCCGCCGGCCGATTTTACGCTGATGCTCAAGAGCCTGATGACGATCGAATCGTTTGCCAGTTCTTTGGACCCAGACTTCCAGATCATTGAGCATCTCAAGCCCTACGCCCGTAAGTTTACCCTGCAGGAGATCGGGCCGGGTAACCTGCTGCGCGGGCTGCAGCGGATGACGCGGGACGCTGGTCAGTTCGCGCAGCGACTGCCCGACGACGCTGCCACGATCCTCAGCAAGTTCCGCCGAGGGCAATTTCGCATTCATGTCCATCACGAGCATCTGGAAAATCTCAATCAGACCCTGGATAAAAGCTCCAATCGGATCAGCTTCGCTCTCATTATTGCAGCCCTCTTGATCGGATCGAGCCTTTTGATCGCCCAGGATGGGACATTTTTAGGGTTGTTTCATCTCCAGACGGTCGGGGTGATCGGGTACGTCATTGCCGCAGCTATGGGATTCGGCCTGCTGATTTCGATTTTACGCAGCAATCGATTATAGAAAACGGGCCCATCCTGCCGGGGCAGAACAGGCCCGTATTTCCCGATTCGTTTTTTCGAAGGATTATACAGCCGCTTTACGCGGCGTTCGCGCCAGACGTTTGGCGAAATCGTCGATCTCCTCGGGTTTTTCAAAACCGACATTGAGGATATCGACCTTGCCGAGGTCCATGACGAAGTGGATCGACTTGTCTTTCTTCTCATCGTCGTTTCGGAATTCGCCTTCCCCGATCAGCTTCATGCCAACAACGCCTTTACCGGCATCATGAATCTGCCGGATGACCGGCACAACATCCTCGACCTTGCCGTCCATTTTGGTCCCGTAGGCATTGATACGGGTATGGACTGAGTCCACCCAGGGCTCGGCAGCGGCTGTCTTGAGCGCCTCCAGAGAGTGGCACGAGACGCCCACCGCGCGAATCGCGCCTTTCTGCTTGAGCTTGGCCATGTCGTTCATGTAGCTGCTCAGCTCCTGGTTCCACTTGCCCGAGGTCACGCAGTGCAGCAGAAGCAGGTCGATATAATCGGTGTTCATTTCCTTAAGAAAACGCGAAACTACGGCCTCGGCGCCCGGTCGCTCGCTAATATCGCCCAAACCACCGTCTCGGAACCAGATCTTGCTGATGATCGTATAATTTTTACGGGGAATGTTCTTGAGAGCCGGGATTACATACGGATGCGTCCCATATAGGTCGGCAAGATCAAAGACACGGACTCCATGCTCATAAGCATACCGGATCAGAGCCTCGAACTTCTCCTTGCCCAGCCGGGTGTGGTTGGACTGTCTGCCGCCGCCGCGCATCCCCGTACCCAGACACAGACGCGACATCTTGATGCCTGTCTTGCCCAGGGGAATTTTTTGTTCATACGGATCCCAATACAAAGGGGCGACGGCTTTTTCGGCGGCCCTGAGCAAAGGCGATCCTAAAGCCACAGCGCCAAGACCGGCGATCGACCTGGCCAGAAACTCACGTCGTTTCATCGTCATAATACTATCCTTACCTAAAGGCTGTCGTACCCATTTCGAAAGGCGCTTCCATAATACGATCTCAATATTCTCTTTGTTTGGTAATACCCGGCTGCGGAATGGGATATCGGCCGTTGGCGTCGGCCTGCAGCGGGGCAGGCGAATCCGTCGTCAGCTTGTCCAGCCCGGGCGCCATTTCATGTTCGCAGTTTAGGATCTCATCGTATGAGATTTCCTGACCGGTATGCGCCGCCATGCGACCCAGACTTGTCACGAGACTGGCCTGCACGCCGCGTTCGGTCTCATTGTAGGGCTTGTCGTTGCGGATAGCGTCCATCAAATCGTTCCATTCGTTCTGATACGGATTTTGTTCTTCAGGCCTGATTTTGGATTCCCAGACCATATTGGAACGAATGGGATTTTGGCCCGTATGGATGCTGGAAGGCAGTCCGCAATCGCCGCTCTTGGAGACGATCGCCATGCCTTTGCTTCCGTGGGCATAACTGGAATAGATTTCCTTGCATCCGTTGATGCAGCGTCCGTCCATCAGGAACGTACTGCCGTCGGCATAGGTGTATTCCACGGAATACGTATCCAGATTCTGGTCTACGTATGTGATTCCTTCGGGGCTTTGCCGATAGTGCCGGCCTCCCAGGGCCTGGGCCTTGACCGGCCAGGCATTTTTCATCCAGCACAGATGATCAATGACGTGGATGTAAAAGTCGCTGAAATTGCCGCCGCTGGCCCAGATGAAACTGTGGAACCGCTGCACCTGGTAGAGCAGATCGCTGATGCCGGCGGGCTTGGGCGGCGAGGAGAAAAATCCGAGCGGACCGTGCATCCGGTAGCCGCGCTGGAGGATGACATCCCCGATTTCGCCGTTATGGATGCGTTGCGCCAGTTCCTGCAGGGCCCGGCTGTGCCGGGACATCAATCCGACGCCAACTTTGAGATTCTTGGCATCCGCCTCTTTGGCCAGCTTGAACATCCGCCGGCTGGTCGGGCCGTCCACCGTGACCGGTTTTTCCATAAAGACATGCAATTTCTTCTGGATCGCATAGGTAAAGTGCACCCAGCGAAACGCCGGTGGGGTCGCAAAGATCGCCACATCGCCCGGACGCAGGCAATCCATTGCCTTCTTATAGGCATCAAATCCCACAAACCGCCGGGACTCGGGAACATCCACCTTCTCCCCGTGCATGTCTTTTAGATTGCCATAGCTGCTGCGGAGGCGATTGGCAAAGACATCGGCCATGGCGACCAGCTTGGTCGGCCCGTTGCTAACCGAGAGGGCATCGGATGCAGCGCCGGAGCCCCGCCCGCCGCAACCGATCAGGGCGACCTGGATGGTGTTGTTTTCTCCCGCATACATCCGGGCTGTGCCGGCGGCAAGCAATGTAGAGGCCGCCGCGATGCGACCGGTGTTTTTCAAAAACTGTCGACGTGACGTGCTGTGTGTGGTCATTTCGCTCATCTCGATTCTCCTACTGGTTGGCATGCGCTTCCCATGCCGTATTATTCCGAGAATTCCTGTTTGGTCCTATTCCGAATACCCTTAAAACTCCATTTCTGTTTATTATAACCATGCCGGGATTTTTTGCAAGAGATGTCGCCTCCGCCGAAATCCTCGTCCTGCCTCATTTTTTCCGGTTGTTTATATTGGGGGATTATGTTATTTTCTTTAGGAATGGAATGACCAGCGCCGGATAGAAGACATACCCGTGTCTTTTTGCGCTATACGAATCCATAGGGAGAGGACTATATGAGCGGTCTTTTTGGCGTCGTTTCAAAAGACAAGTGTGCCGAGACCCTGTTTTACGGAACCGACTATCATTCCCACCTGGGCACCCAATACGGAGGCATGGCGATCCTGGGGACCGAGTTTACCCGGCAAATTCACGACCTGACACACAGCCAGTTCAAATCCAAATTCGTGGATGACTCCGGCCGCATGTACGGCAACAAGGGCATCGGAGTGATCAGCGCTTTTGACGAGCAGCCGATTTATCTCAATTCTAAATTCGGGCCTTTCTGTCTGGCGACCGACGGGATTGTGGAAAACGGCGAGGAACTGACCGCCAGCCTGTTGAAGGCGGGTATTTCATTCAGCGAAGTGAGCCGCAAAGGGGTCAACAGCACCGAACTGGTCGCCAAACTGATCAATCAGGGCAATGACCTGGTTGACGGTATGGAACGGCTGTTCCATCTGATAGAGGGCTCCTGTTCCCTGTTATTGCTCAACCGGACGGGGATTTACGCGGCCCGAGACCGATTCGGATACACACCGCTGGTGATCGGGAAAAAACCGGATGCCTGGGCGGTGACCAGTGAAACCTGCGCGTTTCACAATACGGGATTCGAAGTGGTGAAATACATGGAGCCGGGGGAAATCGTTCTGCTGAACGAAGATGGGATCGTCCAGCGCAGTCCCGGTCAGAAAAAAGTCAGCCAGATCTGTTCGTTTTTGTGGATTTATACGGGATTTCCCGCTTCCAGCTACGAGGGAATTAACTCCGAAATCGTGCGGGAGAAATGCGGGCGGTATCTGGCCCGGCGGGATAAGGATATCCGGGTCGATCTGGTCTGCGGCGTTCCGGATTCGGGAATAGCCCATGGCCTGGGATATGCCATGGAATCCGGCAAGCCCTTTCGCCGGCCGCTGGTGAAATACACCTCGGGATACGGCCGCAGTTATATCCCCCCCTCGCAGCATACGCGCGATCTGGTGGCGCGGATGAAACTGATTCCCATCAGGGAAGTCATCGAAAACAACAGTATCGTGGTCTGTGAAGACTCGATCGTGCGAGGGACGCAACTAAGGAATTACACGATCAAAAAGCTCTGGGATTGCGGCGCGCGGGAAATTCATGTCCGTCCGGCCTGTCCTCCCCTGATGTTTCCCTGTCGGTTCAATCTCTCCACCCGGTCCATCCATGAACTGGCTGCTCGCAGGGCCATTCGCAGCCTGGAAGGGCATGACATTCAGGATGTGTCTCCGTATCTCGATCCGACCACTGAACAGTATAACAAAATGGTGGACTGGATCGCCGGAGATATCGGCGTTACGACATTACGGTATCAGACCGTAGAGGATATGGTCGCCGCCATCGGCCTTCCGCGGGAGAAAGTCTGTCTCTATTGCTGGACAGGAGAATGTCCAAAGCAGAAAGCAAAAGGACGGCCAATTCCGATCGAACAGGTAAAACGAAAAGCGGCGCCGAAAGCGGAAGAGTCCTTCACTTCGCAACCCCGATTATGGTAGAGTTGTTTTGTTCTTTTCCTGTCTGTGCGTTTTGCGATTCTTAAAACAGGGCGGTGGCTTGGAAACAAACCGTTTCATTCGGACAATTTGCATAGGGGGCCTGTTATGAGAAACAAAAAATATCGTGTTTCTATATCGATTTTCCTGCTTATGGTTTTTTCCCTGGTCGCGGTTTTGGCCCCCTTGGTGGTGTTGGCCAATCCGAACCCGAGCACGCGCATCGTCAATCCCGAGGATCACGTTTGCTGGGGAGGCGGAGGCTATCCCTATCGTGAGAAAGCAGATTACATTCTGAAGGAGCTGGACCTGCGCGCCGGGGATGTCGTTGTCGATATCGGCGCCGGGGACGGCTGGTGGGCGCAGCGAATGTCTGCCTTTGTTGGAGAAAACGGTATTATCCGCGCCGCGGAAGTCGAACAGGCAAAGGTTGACAGAATGACCGAACGCCTTGCCGATACGCCGCAGATCAAGCCGTATTTGTGTCCGTATGATGGAACCGGGCTGTCGGAAAACAGTTGCGATCTGGCGTTTCTTTCCAAGACGTATCATCATCTCGGCGAGGGCAAACACGTCGACTACCTCAAGCATCTCCATGGGGTTGTCAAGCCGACCGGGAGGCTGTGCGTAATCGAACACCACCGCGCCCTGGCGACGGGCGGTTCCAGAGACCACGCGTGGTCGCCGGCTTTATTGATCGAACAGGCCGAGCAGGCCGGCTGGATTCTGATTCGGTATGAGCTGATTCAGGGAACCTACCACTATATGGCGATGTTCGCTCAACGAGAGCTTTTCCCATCCCCGGGTTCCCGAAACCGATAAGCTGGGACACCGGTTTTGCTTCGTCCGAAAAAACGAACAAAAGCCTCCGGCGAACCTGAACCCCTTTTTTCGAAAAGGGACTTACCCCAGGATAAAACATCTTGACCGAACTGCCGATGATTGATAAGGTGCAGGTTTTATAATCCCGAAGGTGAACGATATGGAATTGACATGGCTGATGAGAGTGCGGATCGCCGCCGCCATGGGTGTGGGGATTGTCCTGCTGGGCTTTCTTGCTCAGCCCTTGGTCATGTCTCCGGATCCGGAACGGGGGATTACCCTTTTTGGAAACTCTGTCAGTATCTCGGATATGGCGGCTTGTATCGGCCTGGCCTTTCTTTCGGGTCTAATCGGCTTTTTCCTGGCCTACCCCTATGGCTGGTATATCGCCCCTCTGGCCGCCCCGGCGGGATTATGCCTATGGACGCTCCGATCCGGGAATATGCTCTCTCTGGTCCGGGCCAACAGCACCTTAGCGCAGCGACAGTTGCTTTATAGTTCACTCAGCCGGGAGGGATTCTTTTGGCTGGCGATCGTTTTAGCCGGGTATGCAGGGGTCTTTGTCGGCAGGGCTGTTGTACGCCAACAACCTCCGGAAGTTCCGGGCCAGGATCCGGCTAAGTCCAAGGGCAATAATGTCGTCAATATCCTGGCGGCTCTGGTTATTTCCGTGATTATCGGACAGATTGCTCTGGGGATTTTTGCCCAGGGTGTCCGCGTTTTTGATGCCCAGATCGGTTCGGTCGTTGCACAACCCGGTAACGGGCAAATCGCTTTTGCGGTATGTGTCGCTTTTGGCCTGGCGGCATGGGCAACGAAACGGTTTTTGGATGTTCCCTACGCTGTCACCGTAATTGCTTCCGCCATCGTGGTTTATGTCGTTATTGTATTGGTCGCGTCCAAGCCGGATGTCCTGGGGCATATGGTCGATAATTATCCGGCCGCCTTTTTCGCCAGACCGGTTTGTGCTATTCTTCCGATCCAGATGGTCTCGTGGGCCTCGATTGGGGCCGTTGCGGGCTACTGGATTGCCGTTAAAATGGAGTATCACCGAAAAAATGGATGAATATAAGTCTTTATAATTCAATGATTTATATTCTATCTTGAAAGACATTCCGAACAATTTCAATCGCCAAATCGAATATATAAAGGTAACGAAGGGATCGTTTCCTTTATTTCCTTGGAAGCTCCTTTTATTTGAATGTAAGTCTTTTATTGGTATAGAGTAATATCAGTTTTAGGCCGATAAAGACAGAACGAGTCTCCAAATGCGGAAAATTTACTACTTGCCCTCCTGAAAAACGCCGATGATGGTATTACTTAGTGTAGCGGCTGGGCT
The DNA here is from genome assembly GCA_016930745.1 of Sedimentisphaerales bacterium. Classification (GTDB taxonomy): domain Bacteria; phylum Planctomycetota; class Phycisphaerae; order Sedimentisphaerales; family Anaerohalosphaeraceae; genus JAFGGE01. Next base: position 74,505 of record JAFGGE010000031.1, on the reverse strand, counting down.
GGACTGCCGATAGAAAAGAGTCGGTATCAAGCCGACCAGCAGCGTATAATTGGTTATGGCAAAAAAGGTTATCGAAAGCACCCGCGAGCGGTTGAACGGGGCGACCAGCAGAACTAGAAGGAGTCGAGATAATGTTGGTCCTGAGCAGACAAAAAGATGAGTCGATCATGATCGGCGACAATGTTGAAATTACCGTCGTCGATGTTCGCGGTGACAAAGTCCGGCTCGGCATTAACGCACCACGCGAGATATCCGTTCACCGTAAAGAGGTCTACGAGGCGATCCAGAAGGAAAAGGCCGAGAAGGAAAAAGGAGAAACCACTCAGGACTGATCCCTGACGTGGATAGAACACACACATACCGGTCCCGGCCTCGCAGCCAGGGCCGTTTTTTTGCGCCTCTGTCCTTTCATCATCTACTTCTTTCTAACTCTCCGATATGTTATACTAAATGTTTCAGATTTCGATATCCCACAGGAGCAATCAGAATGTTGAACAGACGAAACTTTCTGAGTTCTACCGGATTCACAGTTGCTACAATTTTACTTGGATCAGGACTTATAAAAGGGGCACAGCCGGCTGGTAAAAAACGGCCCAATTTTCTCATTATCATGGCCGACGACTGTACTTACAACGACCTGCCGGTATATGGCGGCCGGAACGCCCTCACCCCGAATCTTGACAAGCTTGCCTCTCAAAGCATGGTGTTCTACCGCGCCTACCTTGGTTCGGCCATGTGTCAACCTTGTCGCGCTGAGCTTTATTCCGGTCTTTACCCTATGTCCAACGGCTGCGCCTGGAACCACTCGGCCAGCCGGCCTGATATTACTACCATGCCTCATCATCTGGGTGATCTTGGATATCGTGTCGGTCTTACCGGCAAAGTCCATGTCCTGCCCAAGAAAGCGTTTCCGTTCGAAATGGTACCCGGCTTTGATACAAACTGTGTTCGGGATCCTACACGACCGCATGAAGTTGCCGGTATCCGCCGTTTTATGAGCCGATCCGAAGACCAGCCTTTCTGCCTTGTCGTAGCACTCGTTGAGCCGCATGTTCCCTGGGTTATGGGTGATCCTTCCAAATACCCGCCGGAGAAAATCAAGCTTCCTCCCAATATCGCAGATACACCGACCACCCGCCAGGCCTATGCACGTTATCTTGCCGAGATCGCCTTCATGGATTCCCAGGTTGGTGAGATTCTGGATATTCTTGAGAGCACGGGTAAAGCCGACGATACTTTCGTCCTGTTCACATCTGAACAGGGCGCCCAATTCCCCGGCTGCAAATGGACCAACTGGGATACCGGCCTGCATACCGCGTTGATGGCGCGCTGGCCCGGCCGGGTACCTCCCGGCAAACGAACGAATGCTTTGGTCCAATATACGGATGTTCTGCCCACTCTTGTTGAGGCCGCCGGCGGAAAGCCTTTTACACACCGTTATGACGGTACAAGTTTCCTGCCAGTGCTTTTGGGTACAAAGTCAGACCATCGCAACTATGTTTACGGATCTCATAACAACATCCCTGAAGGACCCGCTTATCCTGTCCGCACGGTCAGCGACGGACAATACCGGTACATCCGAAACCTGAGGTCCGATGAAATTTACATCGAAAAACATCTCATGGGATGGTCCGGAGACGGCAAGCTCAATAATCCCTATTGGGCTACTTGGATTGGGGATGCATGGAACGATCCCCATACCTACGACCTTGTCAAGCGATATATGCATCGCCCGCCGGAGGAACTCTATGATACGGAGAACGATCCTTACGAGATGAAAAACCTCGCAGACGATCCCTCCTTTTCACCACTCAAGGCATCTTTACGCTCAGAACTGGATCGATGGATGACTCAGCAGGGAGATCCCGGCGCCCCTCAGGACACGCATGAAGCAATAGAAGCCGCGCGCCAGGGAATGCATCTCTATGGACCCCAAAACAAGAAATGACAGGGGTCCCGAATCGTCGACTCTGGCCGAGATTACTGGGTAAAATTGTCGGTGTGCTCCAGGGCCTTTTTCACAAAGTCCAGGAACTGGGCAGCATCGGCCCCGTTGGCGACCTTGTGATCGACCGATAGATTGAGATTCATTACCTTGCGGACCATGATGTTGCCATCCATCGGCAGGCAGACATCGTTGATCCGTCCGACGCCCAGGATACTGGTCTGTCCCGGTACGACAATCGGAATGAAGGAATCGATCCCGAACCCGCCGAGATTGGAAACCGTGATGCAGCCGCCGGTCAAGTCGTCCAGGGAAAGCTTTTCAGTGCGGGCTCGATCAATCAGGCCTTGGCAATAAACGGCGATCTCCCGGAGCGATTTTGCACCCGTATTTTTCACGATCGGCGCGACCAGCCCTAGGTCCGTGGAAATCGCCAGACCGATATCGATCGTCTCGGCCATTTGAATATGATCGCCATCAAGGCGGCCGGTCATAATCGGGTAATGCCGCAGGCCCATCGCGACGGCCTTGATGATGAAATCGTTGAAGGATATTTTTACATCGCCGCTTTTGTTCATCCGGGTGCGAAGCTTAACCAGTTCGGTCATATCGACCTGGATATTCAGATAGAAACAGGGAATGGTCTGCTTGCTGAGCAGCATCTTTTCGCCGACGATCCGCTGCAGTCGGTTGATGGCGATCCGCTGCCCAAGGCCATATTTCGCCGATACGGTAGCCATTGTGGCGGCAGGAGCGATCCCGCCTTGGGCGGCCTTACGGACATCGGCCTCGGTGATTCGTACAGCGCCGGACGAGGCACTGATCCGCGCCAGATCCAGGCCAAGCTGAGCGGCAACCATCTTGGCTCGCGGCGAGGCAAATACACGTCCCCCTGTCGCGATAGGCGTAGTTGCCGCCGCAGTCGGCGGCTGTGCTGTGGTCGGAACAGGAGCTTGGGGCGAAGGTGTTGCCGTCGCCGGGCCACCGGATTTGATGGAATCAATACAGGCCTGCGCAATTTCGACTTCCTTGTCGGCCAGTATCAGGATCGGCGTATTGATGGGAAGGGTTTGCCCGACTTCGGCGAGGACGGCTTTTACGAAGCCGGCTGCCGGAGATTCCATTTCCAGGGTCGCCTTATCCGTTTCGATTTCGAACAATACATCACCCTTTTTAACCTCGTCGCCGACTTGTATCAGAACCGTCACAATGGTTCCTTCTTCCATCGTTTGTCCAAGCTGCGGCAAACAGATGACGCGGGTTCCCTCGGGTAATGCGGCAGCACCGGGCGCCGGGGGGGAGGCGGGTTGTTGCGCAGGACTCGATGATGCAGGAATCGCGGCCGATGATGAGGAACTCTTCTTTACAGGGGATGGGGATACGGTGGAGGTCTCAGACCCGGTCAGCGAATCGATATAGCTCTGGGAGATTTCCTCATCCTGCCGGCCAAGGATCAATACCGGGGTACCGACCGGCACCGTCTGGCCGACTTCGATCAGGATTTTTCGTACAAAGCCTTCGGCGGGGGATTCCATCTCCAGCGTGGCCTTGTCGGTTTCGATCTCAAACAATACATCCCCTTTTTTGACTGTATCGCCAACCTTGACCAGCGCGGTGACAATGGTGCCTTCTTCCATCGTCTGTCCAAGCTGGGGTAATCGTACTTCCTTTGGCATTGAAAATCACTCCAGTACGTTTCATCTTCTCTGTCTTTTACATCATGGCCTTGACGGCGGCAATGATTTTGTCGGGCGTCGGGATACTGGCGTTCTCCAGCGGCTCGCTCATGGGCGGAGGCACATCGGCGGCGGCCAGATTGACCGGCGGGGTATCGAGATAATCGAATCCCGTGTATCCATCCGGGAATTTGTATTCGATCAGGCGACGCACAATTTCCGGTCCTGTGCCGCACATGCAGAAGCTCTCGGCCACGGTCATCAGACGTCCGGTCTTTTTCACCGAGGCGGCCACGGTATCGATATCCATCGGTTTGAGGGTTCGCAGGTCGATGACCTCGGCCTCGATGCCGTGTTTTTCAGCCAGCTCTTTGGCGGCGGCCAGACAAAACATCGTCTGTCGGCTGTAGGTGACGATCGTCACATCTTTGCCGGCTCGTTTGACATCGGCTACCCCCAGCGGGATGATATACTCTTGTGCAGGAACTGCCCCGGCCTGTCCGTAGGTCGCTTTATGCTCGATATACACGACCGGATTATCGCTTCGGATGGCAGCTTTTAACAAGCCCTTAGCGTCGTACGGAGTCGAGGGCATGACGACATACAATCCCGGCACATTTACCAGCCAGGGCTCCAGAGACTTGCTGTGATGGGCCGCGATGCACCGTCCCACGCCTCCCTCGGTCCGAATCACCATCGGCACTTTGGCATGTCCGCCGAACATATACCGGTTGAAAGCGCCGTTATGCATGAGCTGGTCCATGGAGATGGTTATAAAATCCACATACATCAGCTCGGCGATGGGACGCAGGCCTCGCAATGACGCGCCCACGGCGGCGCCCACGATCGCGGCCTCGGAAATGGCGGTATCGATCACGCGCTTGGCGCCGAATTCCTGCAGAAGGCCCTTGGTAGCGCCGTAGGCGCCTCCATAGATTCCGACATCCTCGCCTTCGATAATCACGTTTTTATCGCGGCGCATTTCTTCGGCCTGGGCCTCGATGATGGCTTCCTTCATCAACAGCACATTCATGCCGAACTCGGTGCGGATCTTCTCTTTGGCCTTTTCGGTGATCTCTTTTTTGGTCTGTCCCGTCAGCGTTTTCACCGCCGTCTCGAATGCCTCCGTAGCCTTCATGACTTGGGCTGACGCTGTTTTTTCGTCGGCAATCAACGATTCCGGGTAGGTTTCGATGACATAAACGTCTTTGGCCAGTTCCGACGCATCCGGCCAGGGACTGTCGAGTCCAAATTGGGTAGCAGCTTTGATGGTTGCATCGGCCCTGTCGCGAATCGCATCAAGCTCCTGTTGTGTACAAAGCTGCTCCTCCAAAAGTTTTTTGCTCAGGACGGCGATCGGATCCCGTTCTTTCCAGGCCTTCTCTTCTTCTTTTGTGCGATAGACCCGCGGATCGCTGCGGCTGTGGCCGTACCATCGGTAGGTCTTGGCTTCGATCATAATCATCTGCTGGTTTTTACGGGCATAGTCGGCCGCTTCCCGGACCGCCAGAAACACCGCCACCACATCCTGACCGTCGATGATTTTCGCCGGTACGCCGTAGGCGGCCGAACGCTGCGCGATATGCTCGATGTTGGCGGCGCAACCGGCTCCTTCCACAGGACTGCCGAAAAAGGGAACGCTCATACCATACAGATTATTCTCAATAATCACGATTAACGGCACCTTCAGAACGGAGGCCATGTTCATGGACTCATGAAAAGCGCCTGTATTTGTGGCTCCGTCCCCGAAGAAGGATACTACGACGGCATTGTCCTGTTTGTATCTTTCCGCCAGCGCAGCGCCGACGGCATTGGGGATATTGCCCCCCACGATACCTGTGGAGCCAAGGTTGCCGTGTTTGACATCGGCGATGTGCATGGAACCGCCCCGCCCGCCGCAGTACCCGGTTTGGCGACCCATCAGCTCGGCCATCATCCGGTTCCAATGCGCCTGTCGCGTCTGGTCGTCCTGGGCGTATTTGTTTCCGATCGCTCCGCAGTGTCCGTGTCCCCGGTGGGTGGATCCGATGACATCCCCCATCTGGATCGCCGCACAGGCGCCCGTTGCGACAGCTTCCTGACCGGCATAAAGATGGGAGGCTCCTTTGATCAGGTTTTGCCCCAGAAGCTCGAAAACCTGATCTTCAAAAAACCGAATTTCATACATCGTGCGGAGCCAGTCCTTAACGTTATTCAGCGTGATGGTTCCCTGTTTCATGAGGGATGCGATCGCCGGGACCGCTTTCGTACGCATGTCTTCCACTTGCAGATTCACTTCGGATACTCCTTCGATTGCCGTTGGCCATTTACCCATTACATTTTGAAAAATATGGTATCAAAACAGGCCCTCATGAGCAAACAAAATCGGTACAAGAACAGTTCACTATTGAATAAAATGGGAACAGAACGAAAGAAAACGAACTTTTCTCTTGCCTAATTTGACCCTATGTCTATAGTATAAGGGAAAGGAAGGCAAGCTTAAAAAAGGGAATTTTTACCTCGCAGGGGCTGGTCAGACAAATGGGACTACTGGCACAACAACGGCGCGAATATATCCTGAACGAGCTTCGCAACAACGGGCGAATCCGTGTGAATCAGGCAGCGCAAACCTTTCATGTGACTGAGGTTACAATACGAAGAGACCTGGACTATCTCGAACAAAACGGGCTTTTGAAAAAGACCTACGGTGGAGCTGTCCTGACCGACCTTCCCGATATGAACATGTCCGTTCGATTTCGTCATACCCGTAATGTGGCCGCCAAAAAGACCATCGGACAGCTTGCTTCGGCTTTGATCCATGACGGGGATATTATTTATCTGGAGGCCGGCAGCACTTGTTTCGAAATAGTGCCGTATCTCATTGAAAAAAAAAGCCTTACGATCATCGTTAATTCGCTGCACCTGATGAGCCGGCTGCATGAACAGATTCGCCATAAAATTATTGTAACGGGGGGCCTGTACCGTCCGGAGCGGATGGATATGATCGGTCCGTCTGCCGAGGCCACGATTTCCCAGCTTGGCGGTTTCAAGGCCTTCACAGGGGCCGATGATATCAGCATAACCGGGGGTATCAGCGGAGCGGATGTGGCGACGGTGACCTTTACCCGCCTGGTGCTGCGCCAGGCGGCCCAGGTTGTTTTTGTCGGAGATCATACCAAATTTGACAATCCGGCCTTATATAAAATTGCCGATATTGACGAATTGGATTTCATCGTTACGGACATCGAACCTTTGCCGGATTGGCAAAAAGCCGCCCAGGAAAGAGAAATTCAATTGATCTATCCCGGCTCGAAAGAAGGGTGATTTTACACCTTCGGCAAAAGGCTGTTATTCATGTCGCAAGGCGATGATCGGATCGACCTGGGCTGCCCGAACGGCAGGATACAGACCGAACAGAATTCCAATGCTGATACTGATGCAAACGCTCAACAATACACTCTTGAGCGTCACGATCGTAGGCATATCCGAAAACAGCGTAATCAGCCAGGGGATAAACAGCCCCACGCCGATCCCGATCAGTCCGCCCAGCGTGGAGAGCACAACCGTTTCGATCAGAAACTGACTGATAATCTGTCCTCGCCGGGCGCCGATGGCCCGCCGGATGCCGATCTCGCGTGTCCGTTCGGTGACCGAGGCCAGCATGATATTCATGATCCCGATCCCGCCGACCAGCAGACTGATGCAGGCGATCGAACCGAGCACGATATTGAAACGGCGTTTGGTGGCCTCGGCCTCCCGCAGAAGAGCCAGGGGAACGCTGATACGGTAATCTTCTTTTTTATGGAATCGTTTAAGCATCGATTCGATCCCGGCGGCGGTCGACTCGACATGATTCATATCATCCACTTCCACGATCATCTGGTGCAGCTCCACCATTTCCCGGATGGTGGAACCGGCCATGTTTCGCGTCATGACGTCGCCGTATCGCTCTTTGGCGACCTCAATGGGGATATACGCGTCGATCTGCTCATCGGGCATCTGGATATTGCCCGCCATTCCCCCTTCGCTTTTGATGATGCCGACGATCTCAAAATATTCGCTGCCCACACGCAGGATTTGACCGATGGTATTCTCCGTCGCCAGAAGCCGGCGGGCGCCGAATTCAGTCAGAACCATCACGCCCGTGCGATTGCGTAAATCTTCCGGCAGCAAGACACGTCCGGCGATAATCTCCCGTTGCACCAGATCGAACCATGCCGGCGTGGTTCCCACCACGCGCATTTCCATGGCTCTCTCTCCCAGGCGTGCATCCTTACGGACCAGCTTGACGGGAACTGCCTGTCTGATCGCGTGGAAACTTTCTTTAATACGATCATAATCGGCGTACGTCAGACCGTATACGCTCAGAAAGGATCGCGTCGTGCTCTGGCTTTCCTCCTCGACGGACTTCATGGAACGCAGAATAATGTTATTGCTGCCGACCTTGCGGATCTGATCGAGGGCTTCTTTGCTGGCGCCTTCCCCCACGGACAGCATGGCCACCACCGATCCAACGCCGAACACCACGCCCAGGGTCGTCAGAAAAGAGCGGAGTTTATGCAGGAGCAGGTTTTCAATGCCCAGCAGGATATTGCGAACAAGTCTGGTTTGGCGCATTAGTCTTCCTCGATCCGTTCGATGTGCCCGTCCCGCATATGCAGCCTCTTGGGGGCCCATTTGGCGATATCCGGTTCGTGCGTAACCATAATGATCGTCTTTCCCTTCTCGTTCAGATCCAGCAGCAAATGAAGGATTTGGTCGCCTGTGGCGGTATCCAGGTTTCCTGTGGGCTCATCGGCCAGTAAAATCTGCGGGTCGTTGGCCAGAGCGCGGGCGATCGCGACGCGCTGCATTTGCCCGCCGGACAGCTCGGTCGGTTTATGGCCCAGACGGTCTCCCAGGCCGACCAGTTCGGCCAGCTCCACCGCACGAGCAGCGCTGCGGTGCGCCTCCCAGCCCAGGTAGTATAACGGCAACTCGATATTCCGCTGGACGCTCAACTGAGCCAACAGATTAAAACTCTGGAAGATAAAGCCGAGATGCCGCAGACGAACGTCGCTCAGATCGTCATCTTCCATTGTGCTGACATCGTTCCCTTCCAGGATGTATTGGCCGGACGTCACACGGTCCAGACACCCGAGGATATTGAGCATGGTACTCTTGCCCGATCCGCTGGGGCCCATAATGGCCCAGAACTCGCCGGCGCGAAACGTCACATCCACCCCGTCCAGGGCATGGACTTTCTGGACGCCCATCTGGTATATCTTGCAAACCTTATCCAGGTGAATTACCTGTCCGTTTCGTTGCCTGGAAGGATCGGTTTTCGCTGCCATATCTTTTCGCCGTTTACAGGGTGTACGTTTTTCTTTCTGTTAATCGGAAGGACATTATCGATTGGGATTTTCCGTACCTGACGGAGGACGTTGTGGTCGTTCCCCTGTTCCGGCCGGCCTCTGCCCTCGTTCGGTTCCGGCGCCGCCTTCCGGTCTCATACCCGACGGACGCTGTCCCTGAAACCGTCTTCCTTCTCCGGAGGGAATTCCATTCTGACCTTGTCCTCCCTGGCCTCTGTCGCCGGGCCGGAATCCCTGCGGCCGTTCTGCGGGGCCCGAAGGACCACCCTGATCCGAACCGACACCTCCCCCCATGCCGTCAGAACGACGACGGGATTCCGAACCGGCAGGGAGGGCGCCGGAATCCGGTCTTTCCTGAGGCCGCTCCATCTCGGAAGGCAATTCCGTCTCCTGCAGGTGATTTCGCAATTTATCGGTTTCCGTATCTCCCAGCGGCGGATTTAAAATCACCTTTTCCCCTTCCACCAGACCTTTGATGACATGCACCATACGGTTGTTGTCCAATCCGATTTCCACCTCGCGTGGTTTCATTTTCCCTCCCTCCAGGACATATACCGTCGGCTGGTTGCCCACCCGAACCACGGAGTGGACCGGCACCGAAAGCACATCGGCATATTCCTGCACGATAATGCTGGCGCGGCAGCTCATGCCGGTGCGAAGCCCATTTCCGTCCCCTTCCAGACGAATCTCGGTCAGATAGACCTTCAGATCGGGATTAAGCCAGACCATCGTGGCGTCGGGAAGCAGCGCGATCTTGGAAACCGATCCTCGGAAGACACGGTCCTTAACCGAATCCACAATGACCACCACCGGCAGACCTGCTATGACCTTTTCCAGGCTGGATTCATGGATCTTGACTTCGGCCTTGACCTTATTGGAAGTCGGCAGGTGAATCAATTCCTGTCGTTCATACACTTCCTGTCCCACATCGAGAGGCTCCTGGTTCCCCCGAGGTCCCCCTCCCCGGTTGCTGGTGGCGTACACGACCATGCCGTCGGCAGGAGCCTTAATCGTTGTTTTTGCGATATTCTGCTCCAGTTTTTCCAGAATCATTTTTTGCCGCTTGAGCTTTTCCTGGGAGGCCAGCAACTCCGACTTAAACTGGACGACATTCGCCGCGGCTTTGCGTTTGGTCCTTTCCAAAGCCATCTCGGCCTGGCTGACATCGCTTTGGTATTGAGCCAGATTGCGTTTGTAGGTAAAATCCTGCAATAGTTTGAGCTTGTTTTTGGCTAATGTGACATCCAATTCCGCTTTCTGCCAGGTTAACTCATCCGCCTTAAGCTCGGTTTCCGAGATGTATTTCTCCGCAAACAGTTTTTGGGACCATTCATAACGATCTTTGGCCTGCTGGGCGGCTTCCTGCTTGACGGCGATCTGGCTTTGGGCGTCGGTCAGCTCGGTCTGGTATTCGCCCTCGTCGTCGATGTATTTCTGAAGGTCCTGCTTGGCAAATTGCAGGGTCAACTCCGCCAATTCGATATCCGCTTTGGCCTGGTTTTCTCCGACAGCAAGGTTCTCCGTGGCGCTGACAAGCGCGGTCTCAGCGCTTTGTACAGCGATCTGCTGATTCAGGAGCTGATCCTTCAGATCGCTGGAATCCAGAACCGCCAGTACATCTCCCTTTTTAACATGCGTTCCTTCTTCGATCAGGGAGATAATGGTTGTCCGTCCTTCGACCTCATTTTTGATCACTTCCATGTCCTGCGCCTTGATCGTGCCGGACACGTCGATACTGATCGTCAATGGGCCCTGCTGGACGGCAAAGAAGGGAATGCCATGATCATTATCGGCGGCATCGGCTCCGTACATCATGGCCGTCACGGTTCCGATGATGATAATCAATCCAACGATAAGCAGGATTCCGATTAGTTTTTTTTGTTTCTTAGCCATTTTGATATTCCTTCGGATTGAATTCCCGCCACAGGCCTTTTTCATTCACCTGAAGCAGCCCAATATCTCTTTGCAATTCCAATTCCGCCACACGATAACTTACGACGGCGGCCGTCAACGAATTCTGCGCTCGCAGCAAGGCATCCTGTGCTTCGAGCAAATCACGGGTCTGGGCATCGCCGGCCAGAAAAAACATGCCTACGCTGCGGACCCGCTTTTCGGCCACCTGTACGGCCAGGGCATTGATTTGCAGCGATTCCCGCAGCGACAAAAGGTTTCGAAGCCGATTTCGGACATCCAGTTTGATACGATCTTCCAGGGTCTGCACCGACCGAATCGTCTGTTCCAGGGAGATAAGGCTGTTGCGGTACGCATTCCGTTCCGCCGTACGTTCGATGGGCAAATCCAAAGTCAATAATCCCGAATAAACCCCTTCTTTCAGCGATAAATCCACATCTTCCGTAGAACTGGTGTTGACCGACCCGAATAAGGTTAATTCGGCCCCCAGGGCATCCGCTCGAATCACGACCTGCCTTTGGGCATCATACACCTCGCCTTGCGCTACGAGCAAATCCAATCGATGTTCAAACGCCAATCGAAGGGCCATATCCCGATCGATTTCGTACGGACCGGCCCTTTCCATGCTCGGCTCCACCAGAACGATCGGGGCATCAGCGGCTACTACTTCATTAGGATCATACGCTGCTTGCTCGAGATTGATCAGGTTAACAGATGCATACTGGACAAGTTTGTCCAACTCGTCGCGTTCCAGTTCAATGCGAGCGTCGACAGGCAATCCGAGCAGGTTTTTAAAGTCGTCCAACTGACGCTCGTAGCCCTGCAAGGCGGTGATCCATCCCTGTCGCGCATCCAGTTCCGACTGGACCGCCTGGTCGACTTCGATCTCTTTTAATCGCCCTGCGCTGGCCAGGCGCCTCGAGGTCCGGGCCGACAAGACATTGCGTCGGTAATTCGCCTCGGCATTATTCACCTGATCCAATTGCCGCAATACCGCCAGATATTCGGAGGCGACATCCACCGCGAAAGTCTGCTTATACTGTTCAAACCTCCAAATCTCGTAAATCACGTTTCGCTCGGCCTGGGTCAGCGGTTCTCTTACAATATGTTTCCCGGAACCCCTCAGTAAAGGGAGGGACACGGATGCATCCCCGAGTAAACCGTATGTGGACGTGGTTCCCTGGGTGAGAAGATTCACGATATCCACGGCCAAAGAAGCAGAAAACGCCGCGCCGCTTTCCATGACTTTGGACCAGCCGGTGTCGGAACTCTGGGTTGCGGTCGTTGTTTCCTGTCCTTCCAGGTCTCGAACCAACCGACTCTGAAGGCGCTGTCCGAAGATATGCCGAAATTCATTGCGCGCCAAATCCAGCGACAAAGCAGCACGGAAAACGGATTCCTTCTGCGACTGATATGTAAAATTGTTTTGGGCGCCGACCCGCAGGGCTTCCAAAAGCGTCAATTTGACAGGTTTTGACGGCTCCAGAACCACGATCGGATCCAGATCCGTCTGGGGCGGGTAATCGTCCTGGGGCCAGAAATCGATCTTTTCCAGCCGATCGCTGCCATACGACCAGGGGCCGGAAGTATATAAATTCTGTGTTTCGAGAAGACGCCGCCGCAGAACGGCGCTGGGCCGCTCGATGCTGAACGGCTCCGTACGTCCCAGGGCCTCGCTCTGGCTGGAAGCGATCACCTCATAGGCCACATCATCGGCCTGGGTGCGAAATTCCTGGGGGCTGCGACAGCCTGCGAGCAATACCAAGCCAACCGAAGATAAATACAGTACTCGATGCGCTACTCTAACGGTCCAACGTTTCGCCATGCCTGCCTTCTCTACACTGCTTTGAGTCATATAATACGATTTCCTACTGCTTGTCGTTCGCCTTGGGCAAACAGTCTAGTCTACCATGTCGAGCGGATCGTTTCAATCCGCGCTTTCGCAAGGCGCATAATAACTCCCCTTGTCTATCCGGATAGTGCCTGCCCCGGCTCTCCGGTAACCTCTTTTTCCGCGTTAATTCAAGGGGGGAAAGGATTTTGTTGTTTTATTCGGGACTTGCTCTTGTTCCTGTTGGTCCCGATCCGCCATTTCGGTCTGGTCGTCCAGGTATTTTTTATACGCCAGCACCACACCCCGCACAGCCAGGTTGTCCACCCAGGAATCGATAAAATCGCAATTGTCTTTAAGGAGTTTCGATGCGCCGCCCGTAACGACCGTCTGCGGCCAGCGGCCCAGTTGTTCGGCATATTTTTCCGTAATAATCCGCAACAAGCCGACAGCCGAATAAAAAAGTCCCGAATTCATGGCCGCTTCGGTATTGGCCCCGATAGGATCGGTCGGAACAGTAACCTCGATCAGGGGCAATTTGGATGTTCCTGTATGCAGCGCTCCGGCGCCCATCGCGAAACCCGGCGCGATAACGCCTCCCAAAAAGACCCCGTTTTCATCCACCAAATCGATGGTAACCGCCGTGCCGAAATCCGCCACAATGCAGGCATCTTCGATCACCGCAAAGGCGGCGGCGGCATTCAGAACCCGGTCGGTACCTACGGCAGATGGATGGTCCACGCCCATCTCGATGGGCAATGGAACATCCCTGCCGATCAGGAGGATTTTCTCTCCCAGCCGATCCCGGCATATCTGTTCCATTTTCTCGGTCCAGCTATCCTGCACGGAACTGGCCACAATCCATCCATCCCGTCTGGTCTCCCGGCTGTCTTTACCCACGGGGATTTGATCCCACGCCTCGACCAATACATCTCCGAGCCTTTGGATCGCATCCTCCTGGTTTTCCTGAATCGTCCGGATAAACCGTTCCGAATCCTCCACGAACAAGCCGATTTTTATGGCCGTATTGCCGATGTCGATGGCTATCATATTCATTCCATGGTTCCTCGCACCTGTTTCCACAGGATTTCATTCAGTTCCCTGAGACCCTTTCCCGTCACGGCCGAAATACAGTACGGAAGCGCCGAATTCCTTTCTTTCAGCCGGCTGATCAGGCTCGAGGCCACGACGCCGTCCGGATCGAGATCCATTTTATTGAGGGCCACGACTTGGGGTTTGTCGGCCAGCGCCTGGGAATACAGCGACAATTCCCGGTTGATTGTATCGTAATTATTCAAAGGATCCGAGCCATCCGTCGGCAGGACATCCAGGACATGCACCAGAATGCGCGTTCGTTCGATATGGCGGAGAAACTCGTGTCCCAGACCCGCTCCCTGATGGGCGCCCTCGATCAAGCCGGGGATATCGGCCATCACAAAACGGCGATCCTCGGTCAATTCCACGATGCCCAGAACGGGATTGAGGGTAGTGAAGGGGTAGTTGGCGATTTTCGGGCGAGCCGCCGAGCACCGGGAGATCAATGTGCTCTTGCCGGCATTGGGCATGCCGACCAGACCCACATCGGCGATCAGCTTCAGTTCCAGGCGGAGGGAACGCTCCTGGCCGGGTTTGCCCTGCTGGGCGAATCGCGGCGTTTGGTATTTGGGGGTGGCAAAGGCCTTGTTGCCCTTGCCGCCACGTCCGCCCTGACAGATGCGCACCTTCATGCCCGGCTCGCTGAGGTCTTTGAGCAGCATATCCAGGTCCTTATCGTAAATCAGGGTGCCGGCGGGCACTCGAATCGTCAGGTCCTGCCCATCGGCGCCGTGCCGATTGCTCCCTTCGCCGGGTTTTCCATTTCCGGCCCGCCAGTGATGCCGTCCGGCGAAGTCGATCAAGGTATCCAGATGGTCCACCGCTTCAAAATACACATCGCCGCCGTTGCCGCCGTCGCCGCCGTCGGGGCCCCCTTTGGGGATGCACCGCTCGCGGCGGAAGCTGACACAGCCGTGACCGCCGTCACCGGCCTTAACCCATATTATGGCTTCATCGACGAACATCCGGCTATTTTGCTCCATTTATAGGGATCGAAAAGAAAGCCGCCCAAACAAACCCGGGATTATAACAGGTTTAACCCGCCGTGAACAGGGGTATACAGAGGGAAGAGAAAAAAGAAAGGGAACCCATTATGGGTCCCCTCCTTCGGGCATCATCGGGGATTAGGCGGCCAGGAATGGAACTTCGCGAAAGGATCCCCGGCGCCGGATGATACCTCTGTTTGAAAAGGGATTGCTTATATGTCAGGACGCATTGCCGGCGGAAAAACGTTGGTGTAAGATTTGCAGCAGGAAACGAGGACTATCGAGATTTCGTTTGAACATTCGTTGCGGCTGCCGGGTCAATCGCCATGCCCATTCCAGACCAAGCGAACGGAACAGACGGGGCGCCCATTTGACCTGTCCGGAATGAAAATCAAACGCCGCACCGACGCCCAGCATCGCCGTGACATGGATCTTCCTGTAGTGTTCCAGCATCCATTTTTCCTGTTTTGGAGCGCCTAAACCTATCCACAATATATCGGGGCGAGCCTTATTAATGGTGCGAATTACCTGGTCATCTTCGCAGATAGACAGTTCCCGAAAAGGAGGACAAAAATACCCTCCCACATTCAGCCCGGGATATTTATTGCAAAGAACTTTAATAAGTTTCTCCGCCACACCCGGCGCCCCGCCGTAAAAGTAATGTTTCAGGGCGACCTGACGTCCCTTATCGCACAACTCCAGCATAAAGTCAGGACCGGTTACGCGGCCAAAATGATCGTATCCCAGGATTTTCGCGGCCAGAATAATTCCGACGCCGTCGGGCAAAACGAGAGCGGCTTTGGCCAGGGCTGTTCGCATGAGCCGATCTCGCCTTGCCATTACCACGCTGTGAGGAGGTGCGAATATGATCATCTCCTGCTGTCTTCGCCGCTTCCACTGCAAAACCGTTTGAACAGCCTGGTCGGCGCTGGTCAAATTGAATCTCACCCCCAGGATGGCCCCGGTCGATACGGATGGAACGGTCTTGTTTTTCCCCGTCTTTATTTCGGTGAATATTCCCGAGCGCTCGCGGCCAGGGGAAACAACCTCGGCATAGAGCCGTATCAATCGTTCATAATACCTTTGGGGCGAGTATTCTTCGATGAATTTTCGTCGTCCGGCTTTGCCCATGGAACGACAGAGGGCGGGCTGTGTCCAGAGGGCTTTGATTTTTTCCGTCAGATCCTGTGCATTCCCCGGCTCGAACAGCAGTCCGGTTCTGCCGTCTTCCACGATCTCTGGTATGCCTCCCAGCCGGGAGGCGACAACCGCCTTGCCATGCTTCATGGCTTCCAGAAGGACCACGGGAAATCCTTCGAACCATTCGCTGGGGAGCACAAGAAAACGGCAATGTTCATAAAATTCCTTCATTGGCCCGGCGGCAAGTCGGCCGAGCAATTCAAAATTGGCCGGCGCGGCAGCTCTCAGCGCGGATAAATGCAGACTATCGCCGGCGGCTTTATAGGAAATCTGCGGCGTCTGCCGGGCGGCCTGCATCAGCGTCCAAATCCCTTTTTCCTGATTCAACCGCCCGGCAAATCCAATGTAATTCCCTTCCGTCATGATTTTCTCCCGCTGCGCCGAAACCATATTCGGCGCTACACTGATACGGTCAGGGGGAAATCCTTCCCGGATCAGGAGCTCCTTCTGAAATTGGGTCAGGCAGACATATAAGGTTACGTTCTTCTTGTACATTCCCCGTTTCCGGGCCAGCCAGTTTCGCAGGAAATACCCCAGGCTCTTGGGCAGGCTCCCCATGCAATTGTTAAAAAGGCACCAATATTCTTTCTCGCCGCCACATCGCCGGCAGATCCTTCCTTTGACCTGAAGCGAACCATTGGGGCAAAAAAGCCGATAATTATGCACCGTCATGACCACCGGCACGCCCCCCCGGCGGCAGGGCGCCAGCACGGACGGCGAGATCAGCGGATACAGGTTGTGGATATGCACGACATCCGGCCGATACTCTTTGAGCAGGCGGCGCATGGTTCGCCGGGAAAAGGGATTATAGATTCCCGCCAGGAAGGCACGCAGTTTGCCGAAACGCATCGTTTCGAGTTCGGCGCTGCTTCGCTCGAACCGGATCACCTCATGGCCGTGTTCACGCAGCAGCCGCTGCTGCGCATCGACCACGGCCTCTTCCCCGCTGTAGACGCCGTATCGGTTGTGGACCAGAAGGATTTTCATAAAACATGTTCCGAGGCAATCATTCTTCGTAGATAAAAATGCAGCATTTGTTAAGTATGGCTAATATGCTGCTTTACGTTTCCCAAGAATTTTCCCTGGAAGAACCGGTGCGATTTAACGAGGGTTGGTAACGGCGTCTAATTCAAAAACAATCGACGTAAAAAGAGCGGGATACAGATTCCCGAAAGCCAGAGTCGTTCCAGTGAAGGATCGGATCATAAGAGCGATAAGAAAGCCTTTCGAACAGGAGATATAGTTTGAATCATTTCCCGCCCGCACCAAAAACAGAAGAACACTGGCCATACAGGCGAGCAACGCTGCGGCGCCAAGGAAGCCCGAACCGGTAAAGGCATCAGCCAAATCCCCATGAAGGCTGGCTGTTTCTCCCATACCGTACGTTTCCAAGAGTGATCGTGAACCGGCGGCAAAGCCCAATCCGCATTTCCAGAAACGATCCGAGTTCTCCACCGCATAGCTCCACAGATCGGTGCGGCCGGAAAGCGAGTGGGTTAACGCGGAATCAAGGCCTTTTCCTCGCGTGGCCACGGAAAGGAGCGCATCCGGCGGAACCAGGGCCATCAGCATGATACCCATCAGAAGAAAAACGAAAATGGTATGTCGATGGGTTCGGTCGGCTATGGTGCCAAAATATCCAAAGCCTAGCGCTATCCATGCCGTTCGGGACTGGGCGAGAAAGAGGGTGATAAATAAACCCAGTTTCCACAGATTCCTGAGGCTAATGTTTTGTCTCAGAGGAATCAGAGGGAAGGAAAAGAGAAGAACGGCGGATAAAAGTCCGATACTGTTGCTGTTGAGCCCTATCAGATAACCATGAAGATTGAACGGGATGTAATGGTTCGCATACTTATCCAGCATAAGGCCTTTCGACGGAGACAGAAGAACGCCCAGCCATACAAAACAGATCATGGCCAATATCCCCATAAGTAAAATCGTCAGCGTTCTTCGGGCTCCGACAGTGCAAACCATGGCATAGACAACCAAGACGGATGTGGTCGTCTCGAACAATTTCCAGGCGCTGTAACCGATATTCTGACTGAAGGGTAAAAATACTATATTGATAAGCAGGTATAAGACATACAAACACACAGGTTTGGCTGGTTTCGGCCAGGATTTGTACTTGCAAGTAATTAACAGGCTGTATATCCCAAGAAAGGAGGCAAGCGGTAAAAGCACGAGTTTATGGGCAACCGTCAATCGAAACGGTTTTTCTTCGATGGTAGAATAATCCTCCCCGGACGAAAGCACAATAAAACTGCCAATGAGCAGCCACAGCGGCAGGGTTTTACGAAATGTTGTCGTGTTCATTATCGTTTTGTTCCATATTGTTTTTATGCAACACGAGTATGAGTCCGCTGTTACCTGTTCCGCCCAGCCTGCCCAGGGTAAGAAGGCGCAGTGTTCGGGCCAGAATGACATAGAGCCGGGTGATCCATTTTTTTCGTCTTTGCACGGACGGCAGCAGAGGGTCATATTGGCGATAGAGAGCAACCGAAAGCCCTCTGCCTTGGGCGTAACACTGGAGAGCGCCGGGCGCCAGGCTCCACCGCAGATATGTCAGAAAGGGGGGATTGTCATCCCGGCCGGCCTCCTGTTTTTTGAAGACCTTTCGATAGAACCACACATGCAGCCAATACGGCGAATATTTAGTCGTCAATCCCCACAGCGACAGGATATTGGGCAGTCCGAGAATGACCAAACCGTTCGCTCGTATCGCGTCAAAAAAGCGGTCCAGTGCCCGTGTCGGCTCTTTCAGGTGCTCCAGCACATCCCAGCAGATAATCGCATCGAAGGAACCGGGGGCAAAATCATAGTCCTGGATATCGCCCATAATCCGTTCCTGAAGCGCATCATTCCGAACCAGTTGCTTCTCGGAAATATCAATTCCGACCATGCGAGAGGCTGCCGGAAACGCTACATGGCTTCGTGATCCGCATCCCGCTTCCAGAATGACCGGCCGGTCCGGAAACGGATGGCAATCCACAAACCTTTGCAGTTCCGACAGGATCTCTTGTCGTGTCATGGGAAGTTTGTCCGGGGCCGCATAAAGCATATTTGTATACCACTGCCCTTTAGACGCTTTTATCGGTTGCCTCTTGAGCCGCCGAGGGGATACCATCGCAAAGCGAGCCTGTTTTCGTCCATCCATCGAGCCATCGCAGCAGACGATCGCCTTTGACCGACCAGCGGAATTGCTGCTCGATTCGCTGGACCGTGCGAATGTTTTTATCGCGTAAAAGCGATCTGTCCTGAGCCAAAGTATGAAAGGCCAAAGCAAAGTCGTCGATGGTTTGTTTGATCGAGGAAGGGGTAATGACTACTCCGCAATCGTCCGTAACCATCTCGCCGGGGCCGCCCAGGCCGAGCGTGACAACCGGAACTCCGCATGACATCGCTTCCATAACGACATAACCGCCGCACTCAAAGAGACTGGCATACGCGAAAAGGTCGGCTTTTTCATACTCCCTGAATACATCCTGACGCTTCGGCAACCACCCCACAAAACGCACTACATCGGCGACGCCGAGGCGACGGGCCTCTTCTTCGAGACCAGGACGCTGCGGCCCATCGCTCAGAAGAACCAGTTCGCTGCGCCCTTCGTACAAGGTATGAAACCGCGCGAAGGCCCGGAGGATCAGGATATGGCCTTTCCAATACACATGCCGGCCGGCCGTTACGATCCGAAACACATCGTCCGATGGTTTTTGTCGCATCGTCGTGGATACCGGATCGATCCCGATCTGGGCCTCTACGATCACTTTGTTGCGCAGGCGTTGCGGAAACGCTCTCCGTGTTTCCTCTGTGGCGGCTAGAATGAAACGGGCTTTGCGCATCGCCCCATACACAAAAGGATTCCAAATACTTGCCTTTCGAATACAAAGTCGAATGGTTTCTCGTATCTTCTGGCCAAAGGAAAACAGCAGCCAATACGGACGCGGGACGACCTCGCCGGCCCCTACAGGACCCCATACGAACGGGACAGGCAGTAAACCGATCAGGGGCGCCCAGTAAAAAGGGCTGAAAGTCAGATGATGCGTCAAATCGAATTTTATTTTTCGGTGAAGTCTCCAGCCGACGATGAGGGCCGTCATCTGCCAGAGGGCATAATACAGATGTGTTCCTCGTTGGCCTTTTTTCCAGAAGCCGAGCCACCGCGGCGGTTCCACGCCGATCCAGGCCAGGTTCGGGTATTTTTGCGACAGGCCGGAAGCTTCGATGGGCGGGATATTATTGGCCCGTGTAAGCACCCAGACATCGTGTGTACGGGCAATCTGGCAAACCCACTGCCAGCCGACTTCCGGCTCGGAGCCTTTATAAGGCTCGCAGGCGTACGCTGAGATCAGGATTTTAAACCTTCGAGACAAAGTCATCTTCCAATACATGAAGAATCTGCAGCATCGGATTGGAAGGGGCATGCAGATGCTGCCCTAGCGCCCAGAGAAGCAGGGCTGAATCGATCATGGTTTTATCGATCCCGGCACGCTCGGCCAAAGAGCCGGCCGCAGAGCGCATGGTTCGAAGGATCGCCGCCGCGCCAGGCCAGGGTCCGACCAGCCAGGCCTGTCGGAACAGAAAATGAAAGATATCCGTGAACGCCGCTCCCCGGGGATCGGTGTCTTCCCAGTCGTAGGCCATGATTTGCCCTCGATACAATCGCAGGTTCCAGGGGGCGAAATCGCCGTGTGTCCGATGACAAACGATTGGCGATCCGGAGAAGCGATCCGACAACACCCGACCGGCAATTCGTTGTACGTAGGATGGAATCCAATCGGCCTCACTACCCAAAGCGTCTCGAATTCCTTGATAAACCGATGTCTGAGAGATCGGAAGCGTTTGCCTTCCCAGTTTGGTCAACTTTGTCAAAAACGCCATGTGTATCGGCGTTAAAATCGGTATTTGTTTATTGGGCGGAAAAGGGCATTTTTGCTGGGCCTGCACAAGATATCCATGCCATAGTTCCTCAAAGAAAATCGCCGGCGCTTGCCCGGCCAGAGGGGAATCCGCCAGTTGCCGCAGGGCCTTTGTTTCCCGTTCGAGCGCCAGCCTTGCCGACTCGGTATCGGCGATTTTGACCACGACATCCTGGCCTCCATTGGCCGCCATAGCCAAAACCGTCATTTTTCGCTGTGGGGAGCCCGAGCCAACGTACATCGCTATATCGGCAACAGGATAACCCAGACGCTTACCGAGAAAGGAAATCAGGTCGTCTTTTGGATGAAGCCGGTCGCGTTTCGAACACAGCGTGATCACGTTGCGGAAAAAAGGTTTTTGGATCCCATTTCGTACAAGAAACCCCAATCCGGCCCATGCAAGCTGTGCCCGCCGCCTGCCGGGCACATAAAATGACACGCCTTTATACGTAAGAGCTGGGGACCGCAAGGGGACAAAAAGCCGCGGCTGACGAGCAGGCAATCCGGCATAGCGAGATACGATGGCCAAGCCGGCATCCTGAAGCGAAACCGGGCTGGCGGAAAAACCTGGAAATGGAATCGCCCAGAAATCGCCCCTGGGAAATGCGATCGGCTGCTGATAACGGGAAGCCATGGCGTTTGTAATCGCCATCAGGGCCTGGTCCGCAGACTCTTCGATTGAGCCGCCCGTATCAATCCAGACCGCATGCGGATGGGCAAAGCAGAATCGTTTTAGAGAAACTATCTGCTTGTGCACTTCTTCGGTCGGCAGTTCCGGCTTGCGGGCATGAATCTTGTCGGCCTGGGTTCCAAGACAAAGAATCAGATCCGGCTCCGGGATAATCCTTCCAATAGCCTCTATGATCCATTTCGGCAGGGACATACGAACGCGGCGGGGATCCAGAAAAAAATCATAATAATATCGGTCAAACACATAGAATGAGGGACTTTTGACCAGCACAGGGTACACCTTCCGCCAGAAACCGATGGTATAATCAAGAGAATAATAGATCAGTCGAAAAAGAGAACCAAAGAAACCCGAAGGACGGCTTGCATGGGGATCACAGACCGGCCCTTCTGTTTCAGTTCTGCCGAACAATCGGGCCAGACTCGGCAGCCAGTGGGGCCGGATATGCTCTTGATGTATCCGGTTATGTAAAGCCGACTCCATAACGGGTTTCACCGCCTCCAGAAGAGTACTTTTACCGCTGCCGTCGACGCCGAGAACAACCGCCCAAAATCCCGGACGATGGAAGATTCGACGAATTCGCTTCGTCCCATTGCAACTGCGGCGCCATAAAGTCCACAGAGGCCGTTTTTGCAGACTATGAAGCAGCAGTGACTTTCGCAGTCGATGCGCCAAAGACGACACGATGTAAGCTTTGTTTTCTTCAGATAAAAGGTTTTTCAGGTTGTTTACGGTCCGTGCTTCAAAAACTTCCCTCAGGATCGGCTCATACCGTTGTTCCTTTGAATGATACGCCTCATATGCCTTCTGGATGAGTTCCCGTTGAACCCGTCCCTTGAAAAGAAGATTTTTAAGAAACGTGATTATGTCGGCATCCGGTCGCGAGGCGACTCGTACGCCATTTTTCATTTGGGAACAATCCAATACGGCGGTTACATTCAAGTAAGGAAGACCACGAAATTCCAGATGAGTAAACAGATCGATCGGAAGAAACCACCATTGCCCTTCCACAAAACCTCCATACCGCAGGATGCAGGCGTGGACAGCATAGTCGCAAAGGCATTTGCCGTTGAAATCGCGGACCACCGATTCCAATACGGATAGGATCGTTTTCGCATCGGACGGCTTCGCCAGTAAGTCCAAATCGCTGCCCTCCAGAGAATCCGGAAGAGAAGCGTAGTTCCGCAGTACACAGTAATCAATCCCGGTCTCATTGAGCCGAGTAAACAAGGTTTGCAGGATTCGGCTTTGCACAGAGGAATCCTTTTCCAGGATGATATTTTGTTCCGTGGTTTCCGGATGCATCAGGATGGATTCACCATCGCTTCGGCGGCCGGCGCCTGTCGTAAGAAAATCCACCAGCGAAAGACCGTTACGGTCACCGTGCACACAAGATACCCCCATGCCGCTCCCTGGGCGCCATAGTGGATACAACCATACAAACCGATCGGTAAAGAGACGACCAGAGCCAGACTGTATCCCTGAACCTCCAGCCAGGGCCTTCGTTCGGCGAGAAACCCCAAACCCACACAGAAGGCCGAATTATGAACCGCGGCGGCGATCACAAGCAGACGCAGCACCGTATTGGTATGGGCATATCGCGCGCCGTACAACCACTCTAAAAGAATCGCTCCGAACAGCCATACGGTAAGAACCACCAACGAGAGCAGGGAAAGGACGACAAAGGACAGACGTATAACGGTCCTGCGATAGGCCGAAGTTCCGTGTGTTGAATTTCGCTGCGACAGCCAGGGAAGAACAAAATTGATCAGGCCGGCCATAATCGGGCTGAAGACAAGAGCAATTCGCAGCGAAGCCCCATAATAGGACGCCTCTTCCCGGCCGGCCAATCGGACCAGATAAAAGGGATAGCTCTGTAAGCCTATCCAGATCACGATATAGGCCAGGATGCGCCATTGCCCGAATGCAAAGTGGTCTCGAACCGTGGTTTTAAAAACGTTCCCATCGAAGGAACGATCCGGGCGAAGCAGGATCAGATACGGGATGATACAAACGGCCAGCGCCGCCAATCCCATGATCAATAAGGCCCGGCTGCCGGTGAGCGCCTTCAGACAGACCAAAATAGTCAGCAGTCCGAGCTGTAAGAATGCGAACATCACATCCACCACTAGCGCTTGACCGGGATGCAAAGACGCAAAGGCGTGTTGACGAATGTAATCACGGGAAATGACGGCGAACGTCGTCGGAGCGGCCAACAGGAAGATCGAAGCGGTCTGGCTTTGGCGGATATGCCCCAACAAACCGATGATGCCTATCGCGACAGCGGCCAAAAGTGCGATCATAGTCTGCATAAGGATCACCGAGCATTGGTAAGCCGGACGCTGCTGTTCTGATTTTCCATGCAAGAACACATAGAGAGGGGTCGCGATAATCGTTTCCTGGAAACTGCCCGCCAACAGGATGGCCGCATAGCCCACCACGAACAGACCGTGGTCGGATACGGTGCATGTTCGAGCGACGATAATCCCCGTTGCCAGCATGGTTCCGCTGCGAAAGACTTGATCGCAAAGAACTATAAACGCCTTGATCCAACCGGATCGTGTCATTTTATAAAATGAATCAGACTGGATGGATGGATTCTATGGATGGTTCCGATGGCCCTGTGCGAAATCGTATCACTTTTGCCGGATTTCCGCCCACAACGGCATACGCAGGCACATCTTTGGTTACTACACTGCCGGCGCCGATGATCGAATGTTCGCCTATATGCACACCCGGCAACAGGATGGCCCGTGTGCCGATCCACACGTCGTTTCCGATATGAACAGGCTGGGATGCTTGTTGTCCTTGCCGGTTCATGGGAACCGTAATGTCTTCCGTATTGTGATTGGAAGAAAGAACCACCACATCCGGCGCTATGCCGACATCATCGCCGATGTCCACATCCCCAAGGAGCCAGCAATTGCGACCAATACTCGAATTCTTTCCCAGACTGATCTGTGCACCGCTGCCGAAACGCGCCCATTGCCCTATTCGGACTCCTGAGCCACAGTGTTTAAACAGGGATCGGGCCAGACGCGCCCTGAACCAGTGGCCGATTCGCCCCCCCGGCATCCCCGGCCCGGCCAGACGGATCGCGATGCAATAATAAAGAAGAACGTAAACGGACCGTAAGCCGTACCGACCAAGATATCGCGTCATGGTTACGTTTTCGTCGATCAGAGGTTGTATATATTCTTTGACGGCCATCTTTTATTTATCGCGGGCTTTGGCGCATACTCCGTACCCGTAAGTTGCCTGTCTCTCCTTCCTCCTGAATTGCTGCCCCCGATATACTTATCTTTCTTCTGATCGCTCCCGCACCGGGAAAGACCTGCTTCAGATCATCCTTATGTAAACGCACCTTCTCCCTAACCATTCTGCCCTGGGGCAGACAGTATCGATACACACGGACGTCCTTACGTGCGGGCTTGAAAGGAGTACGCTCCCCGGTTGCCCCTGCCGGTTGCAGGGGGCCGCTTATGCGATGAACAACATCACCCTTCCGTTTTCTTCCTTCGAGCTCCTATAACAGTCATTCTGTTCCATCAAGCAAGGAACCTCTGACTCCACCAACCTCACGGCGTTAGTCTATCAGACAACATGGGCTGCTGTCAAGAAAAAAAGTATATAAATTTCTATAAATACTCTTATGTAAGTATTTCTTATTTCTATGTATATGTCTTAATAGTACATATCATAAAAGCCCTACCCAATTTTAAAAAAGGCTTTTCGGCAGCAGGACCGGTTTGGGTAAACGGAATCCCGGTTTCCAGGGAGGGCGGAGTAAAATGTTTCCCGATACCTTGTCGGGACATCGGCAAGCAGGTACAATCCGCGGAAGAATCAAAGATCGGATTTATTGCATATGCCGGCGGATTTTCCGTTTGGCCGCCGGCAACTTGTTTTCTAAAATCTGTGAACCGACGAGAGACATGGGGCGATAAAATCGTTTTTCCATTTTTGGAGTATTCCATGATAAACAAGCCTTCGACGGAACCGAACCGGGACTTGCTCCCACTGCAATGCAATCTGCGGAAGGTCATTTTCGGCAAGGATCAAAGTCTGGATATGCTGCTTGTGGCCTTGCTGGCGGGGGGCTCGGTCCTGATCGAGGATGTACCCGGCGTCGGCAAGACCACTCTGGCCAAGGCCCTGGCCCGCAGTATTGACGCCCTTTTTTGTCGGGTGCAGTTCACCCCGGACCTGCTTCCGGCCGATGTCCTCGGCGCCAGCGTATATAATCCTGTCACCGGGGAATTCGCTTTTCGCAAGGGGCCCGTCTTCTGTAACATCCTCCTGGCCGACGAGATCAACCGCGCTTCTCCCCGAACGCAGTCGGCGCTGCTGGAGGCCATGAACGAAGCCCAGGCCACGATTGAGGGGACGCGGTATCCTTTACCCGATCCTTTTATGGTTCTGGCCACACAAAATCCGGTCGAATTTCACGGTACCTATCCCTTGCCCGAAGCCCAACTGGATCGCTTTCTTCTTTGTATTGAACTGGGTTATCCGAATGCCGATGTGGAGGCCAACATTCTGCAAACCCATTCGCACAGCCATCCTCTGGACGATTTAAAGCCGGTACTGAATACGGCTCAGGTTCGCCACTTCCAGCAGCAGGTCCGCGCTATTCACGTCGGCGCCGAACTCCTCCGGTACGTTGTGGATCTGGCGAATCGAACCCGACAAGATCCGCGGCTGGAGTTGGGAGTCAGCCCGCGCGGGGCGCTGATGCTGACGCGGGCCTGCCAGGCGGCGGCGTTTCTTCACGGGCGAGATTATGTTCTGCCGGACGACATCCAGCAACTGGCCGGTTCCGTCCTGGCGCATCGCATTCTGCTGACCGCCAAAGGACGGTATGAAGGTCTTACCCGCCGGGAAATCATCACCGACAATCTGAACCAACTCAAAGTACCCGTATGAGCAGAATGCCTGCATCGACTCTGAAATCTTCCCTGTCGGCCTCATCGGCGCCGCGCATGACCGACGGCGGCAGGATTCTTCTCGGTCTTACCCTTGGTTCAGGCATCCTTTGCCTTGTGTTGCCGGTATTTGGCATATGGACCACATGCCTGTTGTTTTTTTGTATCTCCTGGCTTGCCGCCTGGGTAATGCAACCCCGGATAACGATCACCGGCCGCCTTCCCCACCGGGCAATGGCCGGACAGACCATGACGATTCAATACACCCTGACCAACCGGGGCCATTTTTGCGCCTATGATCTTGCCCTGCAGTGGGCCGATTTGCCGAGAGAAATAGAGAATCCGGATTCGGCCTGTTTTCTTCCCTGTATCCAGCCGGGGCAGTCTGTGGAGGTCAAAATCCGCCTTCGTCCCCTTCGACGGGGGCAATATCAATTTCCCGGGCCGTCCTGCATATCGACTTTTCCTTTTCATTTTTTCTGTTCGCGAGGATTCCCTACGGGACAGGAATCCTTGCTGGTTGTGCCCAATTTCGGACCGCTGGATTCTTTGGGCGTCTCTATCGCCCGCCGCTATCATCGGGGCGGATTTTTACCCGCCGGCCGGACCGGTGAATCGCCCGAATATATCGGCAATCGTCCGTTCCGTCCGGGGGACGAGCCTCGGAAGATTGACTCCCGCGCCTGGGCGCGATTGTCTACTCCGGTAGTAAAGGAATACCATGAAGAATATTTTGGCCATGTCGCCCTCGTCCTTGATACGGACGACAGGGCGCCACAGAGCGGTACAAGAACACAATTCGATTTTACCTTTGAAGCGGCCGTGAGTCTGACCGCCGCGATTGCCCAAAATCTGTCCGACCACGACAATATTGTCAACGTTCTGGCCGCCGGCGACAAAGTCTATGATCTTATGGTTGGCCGACATATTCATCAATTCGATCGAATTCTGGAGGTTCTGGCCGGGATTGAATTGTCCGCCAAAGGAGAATTTGACGGACTTCCACCAGCCCTGATCGACGCCTTGGCGAATACGTCCACGGTAGTCTATGTTCTTCTCCACTGGGATGCGCATCGAGAGCAGTGTATTCAAAGAACGGCCCAAAGGGGATGTCGTACGGTTGTATTTATTTTGAATTCACGCTTTTCGGATCGTCCATCGATTCCTTTTGGGCGTGGGGATGTGATTCAAACCATCTCCCCTGAACAAATTGAAGCCATGGCGGAGCGGCGGGCATGAAAACCCAACGCTGGATGGCGGTGTTTCTGGTTGCCGTGGTATCGGCTCTGACGGCCCTGATCTCGGAGAGATGGTGGTTTGTTTCAGCTTTGGCGGTTCTGGGGTGGATTGGGACCCATCGGCGGCTGACATGGTACCTGCCGCGGATACAACACCTCATTGCCGTTCTTGTTTTAGCATTGGTTTTTGCCGTTCAGTATCGAATACGATTGGACAAAACATCAGGCCAGGATCTGAACTGGGTCGCTTTGACGGCGTGGCAAACCTTTTCCCTGCTGGTCCTGTCCGTCATGGTCCTGACCCTGTTTCTGGGTAAACCCCATAGGCTTCCACCTTCTCTGGCGTTGTTTGCTCCGGCGGCGGCCCTGTGTGCCGGACAGGTCTGTCTGATCTATGAAAATGCCCTTATGCATCGCATTCTGGAAACCGTCGGAGTCCTGGTGGCCATCGGTTATCTGGCCTCGCATAAAATCCCATTTCCTTCGATCCATGTTCGTTTCCTGAGCCGGCGCCGAGCGATCGCCGCGGCGGGGATGATTCTGGTTTTGAATACCGGCTGGATCGCCGCGACAGTTCTGTATGATAATCAGGATGTCGTCAATATTCTCGGCCGTGTTCTGGGGTGGGCTTCCGCGCCTGTCGATACGGGGGATACGACTGCGACCACGGGAGGATTTCACAGCAGCGGCAGACTGCACACCCTTCTGGATATCCTTCTGGAAAATCAGTCGGAAATACTGCTTCGCGTGGAATCCGAGACCACGCCCGGTTACCTTCAAACCGAAATCTTTGAACGGTTTTCCCGTCAACAATGGCACTCGGCCGTCAATTATCGCCGAATCTGGCCCGATCAGAGTGCAACGGAGCTTGTGAAAATACCCGGCAGCGGAAATCTTTTTGCGCTTCGCCCTACCTCCTCGCGACCCGGACGGAGCATGAACCTTTGGCCCGGTCCCGGATTGCGGGCCAAGTTTTTTACTCCTCCCGGAACCGCCTGGCTTAAGATTCCCCTGCCCTGGCTTCTTTTGGCGAAAACCGGGATTTGTTATCATCCCGGTTATCAGGGGGGGATCAATTACGCCATCGCCGTCCCGGCCGAATCAGGGCAGGAAAGGCTGGACCAGAACTATCTGAATTCCTGCCTCCAGCTTCCCTCGACCCTGGATCCTCGCATTGAAACCCTGGCCCTGCTTATCTTGTCCGAATGCCGCACTACCTCCGACAAAATTGCCGCCGTCCAATCCTATTTCCGTCAAAATTATGAATATTCTCTCCATTTCAGCATTCCCAAAGATGCGGACGCTTTGAATCATTTTCTGCTGGAGATGAGGACGGGATACTGCGAATACTTTGCTACTGCCGCGGCAGTGCTGTTGCGACTCGGAGGGGTCCCAACCCGGTATGTTACCGGATTTTTTGTCAACGAGCAGGAACCCTTTAAAGAATTGTGGGTGGCCCGCAGCAGCGACGCGCATGCATGGGTCGAAGCATGGGATGAACAAAACCGGCAATGGATTCTCGTAGAAGCCACCGTACCCAGCGTTATGGATGCCGTCGCACTCTCCGATCCGGATTACTTACGAGAACATTTGGACTTTCGCCGGCAGGAGCTATGGGCGTTCTTTTATGAATTCGGACTCTTGGGACCTTTCTTTTGGTTTTTTCAAACAAGCCAATCCCTTCTCTGGTGGCTGGCAAGCCTGCCTGCGATTGTTGGGATCGGTTGTTGGATCGCGATTTGGCTGCGACGGCGGTTGAACAAACGGATTCATCCGGCGGATCCGTTTTCCGCAGAGCCGCCGATACAGCAGCAGTGCCATCGAATCCTCCAAAAGATGGATGCCTATGTCCGGCAATGGGGCTTCCAACGCAACTCTATCGAGACGCTGCATCAATTCGCACAACGGCTGGAGGCATCGGGCCTGCTCGCGACAGCGGATGCCGTGTCGCCATGGTATCGACTTTACGCAGAAACAAGGTATGGCAGAAAATCCCTGCCGGGGTATCTCGAACGGCTGCAGACCGAATTGGAAGATATCATAAAGAAAGCGGAATAAACCATTCATTCCATGTGAAGAACGCTTCGGCGTTTATCCGCTTCCAAACTGGCCTTCTTGACCACATCATAGAGATAACGGCAGCCGCGGACCTTGAGGAATTGAAAATCCGGATCGGAATCATCCCGACTTTTCAATTCAATTGTGCCGATGCCCAGAAGACGATCCCAGATGGATCGCTCCATCTTCAAATCGATGACTCGGAACATGTCCAGATTATTCACCTTGCGCTGCAGCAGGCCTCGTCCCCATTCAACCCGATCCACCGTCACTTCATAGTAGATGCTCTTAAGCACAGCAATCTTAAACAGCAGCAAAAGCAGTGTCAGGCCGCCGACCACGGTCGCCACATCTTTCATCCGCGCTTCGGCTGTCAGCATCTGTTGTTCGGTTATCTCAAGACCGGGGATATGCAGGAACCAATTCCCTACCGGGTACACCAGCAAAATGCCGCAGAGGATAATGATTACCCCTCCGATCCAGAGTGTTCGTCCCAGCGCAAATGCCGAAGGTTTACCCCAGTACAGGACTTCGTCCTGCCCTTCCAGAGGATCCGGTTCCCCGGATTCCTCCTGCCGATGGGCAGAGGGGGGACAGGAATCGGCCGGTTCGGGCACGCTGTGATTCCGGTCGCCGTAGAGGAATTCTCCGCAAAAACGGCATTTGACCGCGGCGGCCTGGATCAGTTCCGCACAGAAAGGACATCGCTTGACTGTGGTTCGTTTTCGAACGGTTTCCGTCGGCATTTCCGGTTCCGATAACATAGACAGGACGCTCTGAATACAGAGTCTGACTCTCCTAACGGTATCGGTCCAAAACCGTTTTTCTCCACACTTTTTCCGGGCCCGGCGATCCCCATTTCTGATGTCGGATATCCTAATCCTGATTATTCCAATGCGGCGGATCGACGCCGAGAAGGTGCTTGACGAAGAAATCCCGCCGTTTCCGTAATCCATAGCTGCCCCCGTCGGTATGCCCCATTCCGGGCAAAACGACCAGCTCGAACTCCTTGCCGGCCCTGATCAGGGCGTCGGCCAGGCGATACGTGGATTCGGGCGGGACATTGCGATCCAATTCTCCGACAAAAAGCATCAAATGGCCCCGGAGTTTATGGGCGTTGGCGATGTTGGACTGCTCCTGGTAATGCGGTCCTGCCGGATATCCCATCCACTGTTCATTCCACGAGGCCTTGTCCATCCGATTGTCATGGCAGCCACACGAGGAAACCGCCACATCATAAAAGTCGGAATGCATCAGCAAAGCGCCCGTGCTGGATTGTCCTCCCGCGCTGGTGCCGTAGATTCCCACCCGCTCGGTATCCATGTAGGGATATTTTTCTGCGGCCGCCTGAATCCACAGGATCCGGTCCGGAAAACCGGCGTCTCCCACGTTTTTATAACAGAGATCATGAAACGCTTTGCCGCGGTGGTTGGTCCCCATCCCATCGATCTGCACGACAATAAAACCCAGTTCCGAAACCAACTGTGCGTTGTAGAAAGTATTCCAGTCTTTGGGCACAAAAGAGCCGTGGGGACCGGCGTAAATCTGTTCAATAATGGGTATCTTCTTCGTCTCGTTATATTTCATAGGCCGATGAATAATCCCATAGATGTCGGTCTTACCGTCCCGCCCCTTGGCCACAAACGGTTCGGGATGTCGCCAACCTATCTCATACAAGGCGGACGCATCGGCCTTTTCCAACTCACAAAGCAACTCTCCCGTGTCGGTCTTGCGAAGTTCATGTACCGGCGGCTGGTCCACCCGGGAACAGGTGTCGATCAGCACCCTTTTATCGGGTGAATACTGAATCCGATGTGTCCCATTACCCGGCGTCAGGCACACCAGTCCCGTCCCGTCAAAGCCAATGCGATAATAATGCAGAAAGTAGGGATCCTGCCCCGGCTCTTTACCGCAGGCCTGAAATTCAATGGTCCGATTCGGTTCATCAATGTGATTGATCTGCCGCACCACCCATGGCCCGCTGGTAATCTGATGCTTCAGCTTGCCTTCCTTACTGTCGTATAAATACAGATGCATCCAGCCATCCCGCTCCGAAGGCCAGAGGATCTCATCGCTTTCGTCCAGGTAGGTCGGACGAACGCCACCCCACCATTCATTGATAAAGGTCTCGCTCTTTTCGTCAATGATCGTCTTTGTCTTGCCTGTTTCCGCCGATACGCGGATGATCCGCACCCGCTGGTGTCCCCGGTCGGTCTTGTGATAGGTAAAACTCCTGTTGTCCCTGGCCCACCGTAGCCGGGGCGGCCCCTGAAAATCGATCGGCTCGGCGTCTACCCGAATCTGCTCCTTCGTCTCCACAGAAAACACGCTCATCTCATAGGAGGTCATCGCATCACCGGGCAGATCATATTGATGGGAATGAAAAACCGCCCGCCCGCCTTCCTTGGGAGAGGATTCGATCAGATACACCATTCCGTTGGTTCCCGGTTTCGTGAGATAGGCCACGATCCACTTTGCATCCGGCGACCACGCTGCCGAGGAATAATACTGTCCCTGTTTGCCGTCGTGGCTCAGGCGAAACTCGCGATCATCCTCGGTCGAGCGAAGAAACAGATTATGATCCCTGAAAACCGCCTCCCATTTCCCATCGGGGGATTTGTCCTGTTGTTCCTCGGAGCGTCTCGGCTGTCGGGGTGATCTTTCGGAATCGTTCTGGTCGGTTTGTTCTTCTTCGATCGGTTTGCATTCATACGTCGTCAGATCGCATGTCCAGCGGGGTTTTTCGATCTCGAATTCAATGCGTTTGCCGTCCTCGCTGAATCGGATCGTCGTGAAAGGCAGAGTTCTGGCCGTGTATTTATTGCCTGTCTGTTCACTCAGCGACTGAGCCAGTTTTTCATGGTCAAACGCCTCCTGCCGGATTCCCTTTTCGCAATCGACAAGAATAAATTCCTTCCCATTCCGGAGATCGTTGCGATACCAGAATTTGCGATTGTCATCGAACCAGTGCGGCTCGATCTTCGTTTTGTACACCAGATCCTTGACCTTCTCCCGCAAGGCGTCGGCCCGCTCATAATCCGCCCTGCCAACCTTACCCCACACCCCCGGACCACACAGCAATATTCCCAATAGAAGTGCATAACTAATCCGCATTTTCATCGTTTCACCTCTCATCCGAGCTATAAGAACAGAAACACACCCTCCATCATACAAAAATCATCGGTATAACTCAATATGTTCGTATAGCAGGATACGTTTTGGCATTATACGTGGATAAATCCAAAGAAAAAGATTCGAGAAACGGGAAACCAACCGGAATGACCTTGACTGTCAGCAGGGAAGATAGCTATAATCTACTATGGTCTTATTTGGAGGGAATTAGAATGAGAATTTCAATTCTTGCCTGTTTATTGGCAATGGTTCCTTGTTTAGCTCGGACTATTACAGTAGATGATGACAGCCCTGCAGAGTATTCCCGCATCCAGGATGCTATCGATATCTCTCAAGACGGTGACACAATCCTTGTTCAGTCCGGTACTTATACTGGCCCAGGGAACCGAAATATTGACTACCACGGAAAAGCGATAATTGTCCGCGGTGAGGCCGGACCGGAAAACTGTATAATCGATTGCATTGGGGATCCTAATGACTTCAATCGTGGATTTTATTTTCACTCGAATGAGAATGCCACTTCCATATTGGATGGTTTTACAATAACAAATGGATTGGCAAAGCTTGGGGGGGGCGTTTATTGCAATAATAGCACACCATTAATCATGAATTGTGTTTTCCGTAATAACCATAGTGTTATTTTTATTTTTCCTCCCGAAAGCCTAGATGGCGGCGGAGGAATATGTTGTGATTCTGGAGCGAATGCCACAATAAGAAATTGTTCCTTTTTCAATAATTCCGCTTGGTTCGGAGGGAATGCAATCGGGTGTCGTGAAAGTTCTCCTCTAATAGAAAATTGCTTGTTTTCCGGAAATCATGGATGCCAGCGAGGAGGGGCCATATACCTTAACTTAAGCAATACACGAATCCTTAATTGCCTCTTTGTAGGAAACTCTTCGGGTGAATATGGTGGTGCAATCGCCTGTAAAGGCGGCTGGGACTATCAAACACCTGAGATGCTTCAATGTACTCTTGTGGGGAATTCTTCGGCAAGAGGAGGTGCAGTAGATCTGATTGGAACTATAATGACTATTACCAATTCCATTATGTGGGAAAACTCACAATCGGAGATTACTCATACCGCCACAGGCACTGCCAATGTACAGTACAGTGATATTAAAGGAGGATGGATCGGCAAGGGAAACATCGATTCCGACCCCTTATTTTTAGGATCGGGTAATTACCATTTGGCGTTTGGATCCCCTTGTATCGACTCGGGAACGAACGATTCTCCAACCGGGCTGCCTCCAGTGGATATGGATGGCACAGAACGCCCCTTGGACGGAAATGATGACGGGATTGCAATCTCTGATATGGGGGCCTATGAATTCACATTTCATTCCGGTAGTCCCATTTTAGCGGTTGCCCCCGGCACATTTCGCTTTAGCACTATTCCCCGAGAATCCGATCCGGAAGATTGTTTGTTATATATTTGGAATGCGGGAGGTAACGCTCTTCAATGGCAGATTTCTGGCGCTGCTCCTTGGTTACAACTTTCACAAGACTCAGGTGTTTCAACGGGAGAAATCGATATCATAAACGTGAGTATTGATCCGACCGGATTAGCCCCGGATTTGTATGAGTGCAGCCTTACGATCTCTGATCCAAGCGATCTCAGTCGAACACGTACTGTTCCCGTTTCCTTTCGTATAGGTCCTACGCTCAACGTCCCAGAAGAGTATCCCACGATTCAAGCTGCCATAGATGCTGCCTTCGATGGGGATGAAATTATTGTTTCTAACGGTACCTATAGGGGAAGTGGTAATCGAGATTTGGATTTCAAAGGGAAAGCGATAACCGTCAGAAGCGAGAATAACAATCCATTTCAATGCATCATTGATTGCCAGGGAAACAAAGAAGAAAATCATCGAGGTTTCTATTTCCACAGCGGAGAAAATGAGAATTCAATCGTATCAGGTTTTACCGTCACTGATGGATACATGTCCCAGGGCACGTTAGCCGAAGGGGGCGGTATTTTTTGTTTACATCAGCATACCGATCCCACAATTAAGAATTGTATTATAGTTAATAATACGGCTCATTCAGGCGGCGGCATATCATGTTATATCGCAAGTCCGACAATAAGAAATTGTATTATCGCAAACAACAATGCTTATTATGACAAAGGGGGAGGCATTTTGTGCTGGAATAACAGCAATGCCAGGATCATTGGATGTGCAGTCGTGTTTAATACGGCCAAGTTTTCGGGGGGAGGTATTTATTTCTATGGCGGCAACCCCCTTCTGAAAAACAGTATTGTTTGGGGCAACAATCTACAGCAAGTCTGCACGGCTGCTACTAGTAATTTGACTGTCTCTTATTGTAATGTTCAAGGGGGATGGGAAGGTATCGGTAATATTAATCAGAATCCGGATTTCATAGATGTACAGGATCGTAATTACCATCTCTCGCAGGATTCTCCTTGTGTGGATATGGGAGATCCCGAATTTGAACCATTTCCTTTTGAAGTTGATATTGACGGTAGACTTAGAAAAGTCGGCGTTAGAGTCGATATGGGAGCGGACGAAATCAAGAATCTATTGGCTGATATGGATGAAGATGGTAGTGTAGACACAGAAGAGCTTTCCATGTTGGCTGAAGGATGGTTAATGAATTGTGAAGAACAGGAATGGAAATGGTTCCAGGATCTGAATCAGGACGGCAAGATCAATCTTGAAGATTATGATATTTTTGCACGCAATTATGGACAAGAACTGGATTCTGAATCACCCTCGCAACCCGTTAATCTTATTCAAACAGAAACAGGGACGACATTCGTATCACTCCGTTGGGATGCTTCTACCGACAATATAGTTGTGGCCGGATACAGAATTTACCGTAATGGTACCTACCTCGCTCATTCTTTGACGAATAGCTTCAGCGATTCTGATGTAGATCCAGGATCCATATACATTTATCAAATAAGTGCTGTCGATGCAGCCTATAATGAGTCAAAGCTTTCAGATCCCTGTATCGCCACTACAAAAACATGCGATTCACAACGATAAATATCGCCGGACATAGAGTCCACAGCAATCCGTTTAGACATCCTTACGGAGGATCTTTGCCCCGACGGCATTGAGTTTTTCCTCGATGCGCTCATACCCGCGGTCGATATGATACACGCGGTTGATGAGGGTTTTTCCCCGCGCAGCGCAACCGGCCAATACCAGGGCCGCCGAGGCTCGCAAATCCGATGCCATTACCGGCGCTGCGATCAACTGTTTCACTCCCGCCACGATCGCACTGGGGCCTTCCTTGCGGATATTGGCCGCCATTCGATTCAGCTCGGCTACGTGCATAAACCGGTCGGGGAAGATCTTCTCCGTGATCACGCTGTTGCCCTCGGCCAGGGCCAGCATGGCCATGAACTGCGCCTGCAGATCCGTCGGAAAACCGGGATAGGGCTGGGTTGTCAAGTCCACCGGTGTC
This sequence comes from Sedimentisphaerales bacterium, assembly GCA_016930745.1. Lineage (GTDB taxonomy): Bacteria > Planctomycetota > Phycisphaerae > Sedimentisphaerales > Anaerohalosphaeraceae > JAFGGE01. Next base: position 38,139 of record JAFGGE010000031.1, on the reverse strand, counting down.
AAATTCCCTCCCTTGGTCACTATGCAACCATCGTCCGTCGGTTCAATCCTGGCCCCGATATGCTCCAGATAATCCGCCACGGCCAGCATATTGTCGAGCTGGCAATTCTTCAGCCGCACTTTTCCTTCCGTCATCGCGGCGGCGACCATAAACGTCCCTGCTTCGATTCGGTCCCCGATCACGGTATAATCGGCCGGTTCAAGAGAATTGACTCCATCAATTACCAGCCGCGGCGAGCCCATTCCGCTGACCCTGGCACCCATGGCATTTAAAAAATAGGCCAGGTCGACGATCTCCGGCTCGCAGGCCGCCGACTCGATCACCGTCCTCCCTCGCGCTAGCACCGCCGCGGACAATACATTAGCCGTGCCCAGCACCGTCGATCCGAAAGGCCCGCCCAGAAAGATCTGTTTACCCCGCAGGCCGCCCGGAGGGGCTGTCGCCACGATATAGCCATTTTCCAGGTGAATCTCCGCTCCCAGCTCCCGCAGACCCCGGACATGAATATCGACGGGACGATCCCCGATCGCACAGCCGCCCGGCATCGATACCTCCGCCCGGCCGCATCGCGCCAGCAGCGGTCCCAGAATGCAGATCCCGGCCCGCATCTTTCGCACAATGTCGTACTCGCCCACCGGATGATCGATCACCGTGGTATCGATATGCACATCCCCGTCGGACCGCTCGACCCTGGCCCCCAGGCTGGCCAGGAGCTGACGCAATACGGCGATATCGGCCAGATGCGGCACCTGTCGGATGATGGATAAACCCGGCGCAAGAATCGCCGCCGCCATGATCGGCAGGGCGGCGTTTTTGGACCCGCTTACCGTAATCGTTCCCTCCAGCCGGACGGGACCTTCCATCTCAAATACGTCCATTTTTATTCCCTTGCAATGATCGCCGTAATTTAATACAAACATGCCTCGGATGCAAGCGGTTACCTGAAACGTTTCCGATGAGGCGAAACCCGAAATGGAGTTGTTCGAAACAATCGGGAGGCACCTGGATAAGATCATTGCCGTTCTGGGCACGGTCTTTTTTGCGGTCTGGCTGGTCCCCTGGCAGGGGCCTTTCAAGCTCCGCCACAGCCCGGCTCGTCCCAACCGGCTGCCCGTTATCCTGCCGTTTATTCTTTTCGGCGTCTGGCTGCTGGGAGAAAGCATCCTTTATAAGTTTCTGGACTATTTCCTCGTCGATTCGAGTCCGGATCACAGTCTGTTTGTCCAGTATCTGGCCCTGAACCTGGAGCGGATGCTGTGGAGCTTTGTTCTGTTGTTTCTGGCGGCGTGGGGTTTTATCCGTGGAATCCGCGGCCTGGGATTGCGTTGGCGAACCATCCCTCGGGACCTGGGCATGGCCTTTGTCAACCTGCTGACCGCTTATCCCCTGATCCTCATCGGAGCGGCGGTTGTGGTTTTTGTTGGTGGGCAGGTGGCCGGTCCGGAGTTTGAGTTTCAGGAGAATCAGGCCCTCACCGATATGCAGCAGACCGCCCGAATGCCGGGGCACGTCCTAGCGACGATGGTGGTTCTATCGGTCCTCGTAGTGCCCGTCTTCGAGGAGTTATTCTTTCGCGGCATCTTCCAGTCCACAGTGACCTTTCTGACCGGCAGGCCATGGCTGTCGATCCTGATTACCTCGGTTCCCTTTACGATCCTCCACCCGCCAATGCATATTCCCGCTCTGTTTGTCCTCAGCGTTTGCATGGGTTACGCCTACGAAAAAAGCGGCTCGCTGTTGCGCCCGATCTTTATCCACATGCTCTTTAACGGCGTTACCGTTGCCAGTATGCTCATGTCCCAATCGGCTTCCTGATCGAACAAAACGTTCTGTAGAATATCAGGTATTGATTCGGTTTTTATGGTTATTCCTGATTCCACATCCACTGTCCTGCCAGGATGGCCAGGTCGAAGAGGTTTACACTCCCGTTTCGGTCCAGGTCGGTATCCAGAAGGATCTGCCACTGCAGCCAGTCGTGAGCCAACAGGGATAAATCACCAATCTCTACGGTATTGTCATGGTCCAGGTCCGCGATGTTGCCTATCGGATTGGAAGACATGCTGGCCTGGGGCGTGCCGCCATAGGCACCCATATTGATCCGGCCGCCGTTTGGCCAGAGCTCATTCTGCCAGCCTACAGCTGGTTGTAAACAAACATAGAGGTCATCGTTAGGATCGGTCGGTGTGCCATTATCGTCCAAGAAACCTTCTTCACATAAATCACCCGCATCGATGCACGGACTGGTCACATCATCGTATACCCATTTCTGCATCGCCAGATCCCATCGTCCGAATTCGCTTTTAAGATGGAAATCCCAATTGTTGGGATCAGCGAAAAGTGGCCCCGCATAGACATTTCCATTCGTTCCGTCAGCACTGGAAAAACAACTGTAACTGATCTGGGGATCTCTATAAGGAGCTTTCGGTCCAATGATACAATTTCTGACGATTCCAGAGGCCCAAAGCTCATCGTTATGGATAGTACAGTTCTGCATATCCACGAAGCCACCAAAAGAAATTTCGTGTCCTAAATCTACAAAAGTAAACAGATCAAATGAGTGATTATCGGCAAACACACAGTTCTTTATTGTACTATGAACATCGGAACCACCGATCGCCATGCATCCTGACGACCAAATGCCTCCATTTGATAAGAAAACCGAGTCAAAGATTTCTACGTCATGAGCAATAACCCGCAAGGCTCCCGGGCTACCATAACCGGAAAAATTATTTAAAAAAAGACAGTTATCGATCAGCAAGCATTCACAGGTAATATACGCACCTCCGCCCCTGCCCCGACCGCATTCAGGATTCCCTTCCCAGGTGGAATTATTCTTAAATACACATGCCCGAATGGTCACCTGATCGCCTGCCCAATATATACCGCCTCCTATTCCTCCGTACCCTTCACACTCCGCGCCGTCGTAATAAACAGAAGCACGGTTTTCCTCAAATTGACAACCATAGATTATGGCATTGCTATTTTTCAAAGCAATACCTCCTCCTACGGATCCAAAGGTAGCAGTACATTCAATGATAATACAATTACGTATCGTTGGACTGCTATCTTCGCAATAGATGCCGCCGCCCCCTCTCATGCTTTTTCCTTTCTGAATTGTGAAACCTTCCAGAATCGATGCATGTGTTTCAGCGGAGGTAAACTGGAAACCCCGGCCCTGGCTTTCGCAGTCAATGATGCAGGTCTCCGGACCGTTGGCACTGCGTAGCGTGATCGCTTTGCCCATAAAGTCAATATCACGATTGCCTTCGCCGGTGTAGACTCCATCGGCGACGAGTATTGTATCGCCATCAACAGCAGTGTTGATTGCATCCTGTATTGTTGAGTACTCATAAGGCACTTGGAGAGGTTCACAGGAGATCACTGTTAGCGTCACATGTACAGATTGTGGACTGTTCTCGGCTTTTGGATCAGTGATTTCCAAGTTAAATGTATATTGTCCACCCGACAGCTTCGCATGGTCGATTGATACAAGTACTTCGTCTTCCTGACTATGCAAGAGGTTACCCCCTGCAGGTTCAACAGAGAGCCATTCCGGCAACATTGCTTCATCAATTGACCAAGTCAACACGTCACCGCCATAATTATGGATCATCAAAACTTGCGATTCGGTTTTGTCTGCCTTCTCCCTTGCCACAAAATCCAAGGCCGTAGAAGATACTCCAACCATTGGACCGTAGATTCTCAAGACAAAGGGAATGACTTGTTGATTACTGTCGAGTGAGGTTTGCAGGATCATTTCACAACGATAGAACGTTGCTGAAAGAGCATTTGGATGCACAGTAACAGTAAGTATCCACTCCTGTTCTGGAGCGATATCTCCTGCTGTAATATCAACATCAAGCCAGGGGCAATTGTCGGGAACTGTCAAGGTCCAGTTTACCGTATCGACTGTTCTGTTGTAAAGTGTCATATTTTGCTCTACAGGAAAGTCCATACCCTCCAGGGCCCAACAAGCCATATATAAAGGAGCAATACTTACAGATCCGGATTTGAGCGCCAGATTAAAACGATTTCCTGCTGCAATGGCCATGTAATCATTAGCCGCTAGAGGTGTGGCCTGACCGTAATCATTACTACCCCATCCTATGATACTACCATCAGATCTAAGCGCCAGACTGTGATAACTTCCAGCAGTAATGGCAACGTAATCATTGCCTGCTGGGGGGGTAACCTGGCCTGAACGGTCATCTCCCCACCCTATGATACTGCCATCAGATCTGAGCGCCAAACTGTGATCGCCTCCCGCCGAAATATTGACGTAGTCATTTCCCGGTAGCGGTGTGGCTTTGCCGTAGATATCACTGCCCCAGCCAACAATACTGCCATTGTTCTTTAACGCCAGGCTGTGAAACCGACCTGCGGAAATGGCGACGTAGTCATTCCCCAGTGGTGGTGTGGCCTGGCCCAGATAAGATGTATACTCATCATAATTGGATCCCCACTCAATTATTGAACCATCAATCCTGAGCGCCAGGCTATGAAAACGACCGGCTCTAATGGCAATGAAGTCCTTACCTTCTGGAGGGGTGGCCTGACCAGAACGGTCATCTCCCCATCCTACGATACTGCCATCGGCTTTAAGGGCCAGACTGTGATAGCCTCCTGCCGCGATGGCGACAAAATCATGTCCCGGCGGCGGTTGGCCGTAGGTATCATTGCCCCAGCCAATAATACTGCCATCGGTCTGGAGTGCCAGACTATGGTATACACCAGCGGAAATCGCAATGTACTCATTACCTGCAGGCGGGTTGGCCTGACCATAGAGATTACTGCCCCATCCAATGATGTTACTGTCTGCCCTGAGTGCTAAGCTATGATGATCACCAGCAGCGATAGCAACAAAGTCATTTCCCGCAGGAGAATTGCTCTGATCCCCCCATCCTGCGATACTGCCATCAGATCTAAGCGCCAAACTATGAAAACTCCCTGCTGCAATGGCAATGTAATCAATACCCGCTGGCGATGAAGCTTGGCCGTCAACGTTGTATCCCCATCCGACAACACTTCCATCGCTCTTTAGGGCTAAATTATGATAACCTCCTGCTGCGATAGCCACGTAATCATTACCTTCGGGAGCTAACGTTTGATTATGATTATCCCAACCCCAGGCGGCAATGCTACCATCGTTCTTTAACGCCAGACTGTGAAACCATCCTGCAGAAATGGCGACGTAGTCATTCCCTTCTGGTGGTGTGGCCTGGCCAAAATTATCGATACCCCACCCAACGATGCGACCATCAGCCTTGAGAGCTAGAAAGTGCCCTCCGCCTGCAGCGATGGCAATATAATCATTGCCTTCCGGCGGTGTGATTTGACTGTTGCTACTTGCTCCCCATCCAACGATGCTGCCATCGTTTTTGAGAGCCACACAGGAATACCTTCCCGAGGTAATGGCAACGTAGTTATTTCCGGTGGGAGGCGTTGCCTGATTATAATCGTTTAATCCCCATCCAACGAGAGTCCCATCTGCCTTAAGTGCTATGCTAAAACTGCCACCTGCCGCAATTTGGGTGACTTGACTTAATGTAGCATTCGGTGTTTTCTGATAGCCCCAGCCAACGATCTCGGCAGCGTAAGAAGGAGTTGAGGGCGATAACAGACAAGCCAGAAGGACTATCCAGGCTCCCAACCACATGGTTCCGTAAAAACGAGCTACCCCGTTCATATCCGGCCCTCCGTATTTCAATACCCATAGATATTAACCGGAATTGGCGGAAATGTCAATTCCAATCCCTCCTATCCTGCCGCGATTCGGGCAAGAATTCCTTGCATCATCCGGTCCGCTCGTGGTATGATAATCCTGGAGTTTATATCAGGAAAATGAAGAAATAGGGGTCCGACGATGGTTTCCGTTACACGAAATAAAATCCTGTTGATGGGTATGTTATTCGGTGTGTTTTGCGCAGCAGCATTGGGCGGCATGTACGGGGGACGAACCGCCGCCAGGGGAACCAACGAAGGCATGCACACCCGGCAGGACCCGCGCCAGCAGCAGCAACAGGCCCAGCAGGAAAAACAGGCCCGACTTCATGAAATGATCACCCAGGCGGCAACCAACATCGACACGATCCTCAAAGACGTCCTGACGCGGATCAACGACCGGCAAATCCCCGAACCGGCCCTGTTGACCGATGCCGAAGCGGCCATGAAAGAATCCGGGGGCTATATGAGCCGGGTGGACAAGAGCGCCCAGTGCCAGTACTTCATGCTGCAGTCGTGGGTCAGCTATTTCAAGGACGATCTGCCCCAGGCCATGATGGCCTCGTTAAAAGCGTACGGACTCGATGAGGACAACCACGATGCCTATGTGACCCAGGCGACGATGGCCTTTTTTGCCGACCGCACTCCGATCATTAAAAAGCCCCAGCCCCAGCGGGCTATGCCGGCCGCCGATCCTATGATAAATGATCCATACAACCGCCGCCGACAGCCCATCGTCCGGCAGCGTCCGACCGAGATGGTGCGCAACGAAACCGTCACCGTGACGACCAGTTCGGGCAATATCCTGCAATACGATCCGGACTCCATCGTGACAGCCCTGCTGGGCAAGTCCCTGCCGGCAATGCAGATGCAGTGTATGGACTCTTCCACAATCGCTTATAACGCGACAAGCGACACATTATGCGCTCTCCTCTGGCAGGCCGGGATTGAACCGGCCAATGCTGCAAGGCCGGGAGAACCCAATAATGTTCCCCCGCAAATGAATCCAACCTTGACAGGCAACCCCCGGGGGATGGATCCGACACGACCGCAGATCATGACCGGTCGTCCTTCCCGTGATGGATATTATGAAGATCCTCGGGCAGGTCGGGGGAGCGCCTCTTCCGGAGGCGGTTACTACGATGAAAGGATGATGTCGCCGGCGGATATGTACGGTCCGATGGTTGGTTCCACTGCCGCCAGGCCCACTCTGACCTCGGAGACCGAGGCGTTTTCGGCCCTGTTTCAGGAATACAACAGCCGGCCGGGTGTCAAGTTTATCGGTTTGAACACCGATGCCCCGACTGCACAGCGGCAGGTCATGCAGCAGATTCTGACGCATCCCTGGCCATGGGCCCATGTCTCGGCGATGCATCCGCTATCCGGGACAACAGCCATCGCGCAATTGCTGGATTCGCCGACGATTGACAAGACCCGGCCAATCCTGATTGTGGCCGATGGAACAGGCACGATCAAATATGCAGGACCTGCGACGGGTTTTGTTGCCCCGATGTTTCTGGAGCGGATCATCGGGGGCGGCGCGGCGGGGATTTCTGCCTCCCCGTCTTCTCTCTCTTCCAATCCCCTGACGCAGCTATTACAAGGACTAGGAGGGACCGGTTCCACGTCTCCTGTACAGGAAACCATGCCTGCTCCCATGCCAAACCAGACGACAACAGGTAATCCCAAACAAGGTTTGGTGGGACAGAAGATCGGTCCCCTGCAACTGCACGGCATAAACTCCACAGATCTGTCATATCAACCCGGCTCGGACACTCTCTGTGTCCTGGTCTGGCAGATGGGTATCAGGCCCACAGGATCAAGCGAGCCGAATGTCGCCCCATCTTTGGCCGGAATGACTCCCCGCACGGAACTAGCACATCCTGCCGAACCGAACAGGGTACCCCCTGCCGCTGCCGGAAGATCCGGCAGATCCAGTCCATCCGCTACGGCTCGAAGTTCGGAAACGGCCAGACGCACAGAGACCGCAAGACGCTCGGAACCGGAGTCGTACAGAGACCAGCGCGAACGCGATATACAATCCCAGGATCCCCGTATTGCCCGCGATCCCCGCAATCCCGGGGGAATCCGTCCGGATTATTATGATGGAGGGGCTTACCCGGAGAGGGAATTTGCCCGTACAGCAATACCGGCTGAACCTGCAAAACCAACGATCGAATCGGAAACAGCCGCTTTTACGAACCTGTACGCCGCGTACTTTGATCGACCCGGCGTCAAATTCGTTGCGATCAATACCGATGATCCGGCCGTTCGCCGGCAAATCCTGGAGCGGATGCTTAAACATCCATGGCCATGGACCCAGGTTATAGGAAAAGACCCGGCTTCGGGAGCGGGTTCCGTAATGCAATTCCTTCAGTCGGCGCAAGTGGATTTCAGCGAGCCTTTTCTGTTGATTATCGATACTACGGGGACCGTTAAATATAAGGGGCAGGCCAGCGGGGACAAAGCAAGCCAACTTCTGGCTCAAATGGAACAAAGCGGCGCGATTCCTGCACAGACCGTCAGCTCGAATATGTCTGGTGCACCTAATCCCTTTATGCAACTGATACAAAATATTGGCGATACAGCCGCCACTCCAACGGCGCCTCCAAAACCGAACCCCATAATCCCTCCCCGCCGGACAGGCATTCCGCAAACACAACTAACGGATCCCGATGAAAACTTCATTGAGGATCCCAGTCTGTTTGACGCCGGCAAGAAACTGGAATTCGCCAGGACCTTCGTCTCGATCGGGCGAAAACGAATGATGACCAGCAAGCAGGGTGTCGATGCCTGTCGTGAAATTCTCCAGCGCTGGCCCAACACCAAGTATGCCGAAGAAGCCCGGCAATTGCTTCGCCTTGTGCCGGAAAACGAACGCAAGAAATATAACATTACCAACGAAGAACTCGGATTGTAAAACCGAAACCGCCCATTCGATTTCATGGAGGAAAGACGATGATCACCGCGACGCAAACCGGCAGCATTCCTACGATTGCGATCACAGCCGATTGTCTGCCGCAGGCCTGGGAACAGGCCGTTCTGGCCGTCTGGGATAACGGCGTCGAGGTCCGGACGCAATACGACAAGCCCGACGATCCGCCCAGCAAGGACGCCACGGTCATGATCACCGTCGCCGATCCGTTCAACGAGCCGCGGATTCATAAAAACTTCCCCGGCGGTCCGGAAGAGCTGGAAGCGTATCGCCAGGAGGTCGTCAACGGCATTCACGACCACTGGATCGATCCGGTCGCCGGCAAGTGGACCTATACGTACCATGAACGATTGTTCTCCTATTGCCCCACCGAAGACCTGCGCAATCCGGACAGTCCTAAGCCGTTTGCCGCGATAGATCAGATCGGATACATCATCGACAATCTGTCTCGTGCCGGCCATTCGCGTCGGGCCCAGGCGATCACATGGATGCCGACGGCCGATCCCACCACCAACGATCCGCCCTGTCTGCAGCGGATCTGGTGCCGTCTGATCGATGACGGCAGCGAGTGGGTGCTGAACATGAACACGCACTGGCGCTCGCGGGATTTGTATAAGGCGTGGTTTATGAATGTCTATGCTCTGACCGATCTGCAGCGGACCATCGCCGACGCGATTAGCGCCCGGACCGATAAGCCGGTGCGCGTGGGACGCTATGTCGATATCAGCGACTCGCTGCATATCTACGGATCGTATTTCCGCGATGCCGAAAAGGAGGTCGAGAAAATGCGGACCAGCTCCTATACGAGCCGGGCGTGGGACAGCGCACATCCGGCGTTTGCCATGATGACCGAGGAGGCCCGACAAAAACTGGCACAGGATCCGGACTGGTACGCCAAAGCCAGAGGCTGATCGGAGAATCGCGATTCTGAGTAGGACGCATTTTTCATTGCGTAAGCCTATTTTACCGAGTATGTTAGGGGGGTATGAAGTCTTGCCTCGGAAGCGACTCTTGGTCTGTTCGGACTGGGAGGATTAACCATTATTTATTCCTCGCAGGGAAATTCGGGGAAAGAACAGATATTTCAGGACAGGAACGTCACTATGAGCAATGGAGAATCAGTCGAAAGGCTGGATTTTATTCGCCAGATCGTAACCGAGGATTGTGCTTCGGGCAAGTGGGACGGCCGGGTGGTGACGCGGTTTCCGCCGGAACCGAACGGGTATTTACATATCGGCCATGCCAAGAGCATCTGTTTGAATTTCGGAATCGCCGCCGAGTTCGGGGGGCGATGTCATCTCCGTTTCGACGACACCAATCCGACCAAAGAAGAAGAAGAATACGTCGAGTCGATCCAGAACAATGTCCGATGGCTTGGCTGGGACTGGGGCGAACATCTGTACTTCGGCAGCGATTATTTCGAACCAATGTACCAGTGGGCGGTCCAGTTGATCAAGGCCGGCAAGGCGTATGTGTGCGATCTGACCGCCGAGCAGACGCGCCAATACCGAGGCACGCTCACCCAGCCGGGCAGGGAAAGCCCCTATCGCCATCGCACCGTCGAGGAAAACCTCGATCTGTTTGAGCGGATGCGGGCCGGCGAATTTCCCGACGGCAGCCGAACCCTGCGGGCGAAAATCGACATGGCCCATCCCAACCTGAATATGCGCGATCCGGTCATGTATCGTATCCTGCACGCTTCGCATCATCGAACCGGCGATGCGTGGTGCATCTATCCGATGTACGACTGGGCCCACGGACTGGAAGACAGCATCGAGAGCATCACCCATTCGATCTGCACCCTGGAATTTGAAAACCATCGGCCGTTGTACGATTGGTTCCTCGATCAGCTTGGCGTCTATCATCCGCAGCAGATCGAATTCGCCCGGCTGAATCTGACCTATACCGTGATGAGCAAACGCAAGCTGCTGCGGCTGGTGCAGGATGGCCATGTCAACGGCTGGGACGATCCGCGGATGCCGACGATCAGCGGCATGCGGCGGCGCGGCTATTCGCCGGCGGCGATTCGGGAATTCTGCCGGGTCATCGGGGTCAATAAGTTCAACAGCACCGTGGATTTCCAATTGCTGGAACATTGCCTGCGTCAGGACCTTAATAAGACCTCTCCTCGCGTCATGGCCGTGCTGCGGCCGCTTAAGGTTGTTATCGACAACTATCCCGACGGGCAGGTGGAGTATATGAATGCCATCAACAATCCGGAAGAGGAGTCCGCCGGGACGCGGCAGGCGCCGTTCTCCAAGGTGCTCTATATCGAGCAGGAAGACTTCATGGAAGATCCGCCCAAAAAATTCTTCCGTATGGCGCCCGGACGCGAGGTGCGTCTGCGCTATGCCTATTTTGTTACCTGTACGGAGGTAATTAAAGACGCCGACGGCAATATCATCGAGTTGCATTGCACCTACGATCCGGCCACGAGGGGCGGCGACGCTCCCGATGGACGAAAGGTCAAGGCCACCCTGCATTGGGTCAGCGCTGCCCATGCGCTGGATGCCGAAGTCCGGCTATACGACCATCTGTTTACCCAGGCAAATCCCGAGGATGTCGAAGAAGGCCAGGACTTTACCGCCCATCTGAATCCCAACTCCCTGGAGGCACTCACCGGCTGCAAGGTCGAGCCTTCGCTCCGTGATGCCGAGCCCCTATCCCGGTACCAATTCGAACGCCTGGGGTATTTCTGTGTCGATCCGGATTCGTCCTCCCGGCGGATGATCTTCAACCGTACCGTCACCCTCCGCGATACATGGGCCAAAGAGCAGCAGAAACAGAATTCCTAAGAAGGGCTTTTTTCCGCACATGGGAAAAATACCCCTGAACAAGATTTTTATGCGTTTTTCTTGAAAAGAACGGCCAAGAGTGTTATTCTGGACACACTTGAAAGGTGGCTTTTTTCGTATTTGGAGGATGGAAACGCATGTTTCGAAAGGGTGTTTTCTGTATTGTCGACGACCCTTTGCACAGAAGAGGCGGGAACCGACACACGATGCCCCACCGTCTTTGCCCTGCTTTTTTCGTTGTCAATCCGTATCCGAATAAACAAATGTGTACAATGAGAATCTATTACTATCCCTTTTGAGTCGGAGGAATGAAGATGAGAACGAGTAAAGTAGGTGTCGTATTTTTTGTTTTGTGTTTTCTTGGAGGCTATGTATGTGCCGGTATTGTAGCGGAAGTTAGCTGCAGGACCGAAGGCGGAACCCGTGCCGACGAGAATCGCACCGACGGCAGCAAACTCAGCGTCAGGGCTTCCTCGAATGGCGGCAAGTCCTGGATCAAATTCAATATCGGCGCGCTGGATGTCGGTAGTCTTGAAACGGCCACTCTCATTGTGTCTTTGCATGAGGGCAAAGACGGCAGCCAGCGTTTCGATGTATCTTATGTCAACGACGATTATCGCGTAAACCAAGACTGGACCGAAGGAAATATCACCTGGAATAATGCCCCTGGAAACGATCCGGCCAGTCTGGGGCTTCTCGATCCGACAAAAACGACCTTCCTTACGACAGTGGAATTTACAGATGGTTTTGCTGGCGACTCATTTGATATCGATGTTCTGGCGGCCCTGCAGAACGATACGGATGGAATCGTGCAGTTTGTCCTGCATAATTCTCCAAATCTGCTTAATTTTTCCACCCATGATCACGACATCGAGGCACAGCAGCCTGTCATTAACTTCACCGAACGGCCCAGAGGCGCCCGTAATCCGATCCCCGCTCACCGGGCCAATACCCTCCCGACGAGCCTGTCGGCTTTGTCCTGGACGAATCCGGATCCCAATATCCCCGGCACGGCGATCGTATGCGATGTGTACTTTGGCCTTGATCCGAACCGCTTGCAGATGGATAAGGTCACGCTTGACGCGGATGCTGCCAGCGTCGATCTGAGCGCGGCCAATTTCCCCTCTTTCGTCCCGCTGATGAACCGGACCACGTATTACTGGATCGTGGATTGTTACGATCCCAGTCTCGGGGCGCCGCCGGCCGATCTGATTCCCGGTTCGACCTGGAATTTCTATACCAACAATAACGATGCGCCTTTCGCCGACGCCGGACCGGATCAGGTGGCATGGCTCGGTATGGGCGGCACTCCCGGCCAGGAGGTGATCCTGCTGGAAGGGATCACATCCGATGACGGATTGCCCAATCCTCCCGGGGCTTATACCGTGCAATGGACCCAGGTGGCCAATGGGGCGCCAAGTGTGACGATCAGTCCCGACAATACGGAGACGACAAGCGTAACCATTACTGCCAGAGGCACATACGAATTCATGTTGACGGCTGACGACAGCGAATGGCAGACCTCCGATACCGTGCAAATTATCGTCGGAGACACCCCCTGTGACGCGTCGCATATGAGCACGGGAACTCCTTATAACGCAGCCGACCAGAATAGGGACTGCATCGTAGATCTGGAAGATTTCGTGGCCCTTATCGTCGTCAATTGGCTCAATTGCACCGATGTCCTGACCCACTGCGGTAACTGAGAAAGTCGTCGAAGAAATGAATCCAACAAATTCAGGCCCGTATTGCTAACCAATACGGGCCTGAAAACTTTTTTCGCAATAAAGCGGGGAAACGGATCATATATCCATAGATTGGTTGCAGAAAAGACGCTTGCATCCCCGGCCAGATCTGGTATGTTTTATCCTCTATTATGCTGCACCCGCCGTCCGGGCGTGTATAGGGAAGACAGAAAACCGCAAGTTGTGACAGGAACTACAGAATGGCAGAGGCATTGAAGACCAGGGGCGTATCCGACATCGACGAATTGTGTATCCAGACAATCCGTTTTTTAAGCATGGACGGCGTCCAGGCCGCTAAATCCGGTCATCCCGGCATGCCGATGGGCATGGCGGCGGCCGCCTATACGCTCTGGACGCGACATTTCCGGTTCAATCCCGCCAATCCGAAGCTGATAAACCGGGATCGGTTTGTCCTGTCAGCCGGGCACGGCTCGATGCTGCTGTATTCGCTGCTGCACCTGTGCGGGTACGATCTGCCTCTGGATGAGTTGAAAAACTTCCGGCAGTGGGGCTCTAAGACCCCCGGCCACCCCGAATACGGGCATACCCCGGGCGTGGAAGTCACCACAGGGCCGCTCGGCCAGGGCCTGGGCAACGCCGTCGGGATGGCGATCGCGGGCAAGTACCTGGCCAGCCGGTATAACAAGGACGGCCTGGATCTGTTCGACTATACTGTTTACGTCCTCAGCGGAGACGGATGCCTTCAGGAAGGCGTCGGCGCCGAGTCCTCCAGCCTGGCCGGCCACCTGGGACTGGATAATCTGATCGTCCTCTACGACGACAATCACATCACCATCGACGGAAACACATCGCTGTCCTTTACCGAAGACCGGGCCAAACGGTACGAAGCTTATGGCTGGTATGTCCAGCAGGTCCCCGGTGACGGCACGGACATGAATGCCCTGGAAAAAGCCATCCAGAACGCCCAGGCCGAGAAGGATCGTCCCAGCATCATCGCCTTCCGTTCGCATATCGGTTTCGGTTCGCCCAATTTCCAGGATACGCATACCGCCCACGGAGCGCCGCTGGGCGATGAAGAGATCGCCCTGATCAAGAAGAATTTCGGCTGGGATCCAAATAAGAAATTCCACGTTCCCGAAGCGGTCTACAAACACATGGCTGCGATGAAGGACAAAGGCGCAGCCCTGCAGAAGGCCGAGGACGGCAAATTCGCCCGGTACGAAAAGAAGTATCCCGATCTGGCCGCCGAGATAAGGAATATGCAGGCCGGCAAGCTGGGCGTCGATCTGGCCTCGCTGTTGCCTGCCTTCGAAGTTGGTACCAGTGTCGCTACCCGAAAAGCCTCCGGCTCGACACTGAACGCCCTGATGCCGCATCTGCCTCTGGTGCTGGGCGGTTCGGCGGATCTGACTCCTTCCAACAACACCCAGTTCAAGGGCGCTGCGGATTTCCAGAAGGCCAATCCCTCCGGCCGGTACATCCGTTACGGGGTTCGCGAACATGCGATGGGTGCGGTGATGAACGGCCTGGCCGTCAGCGGCATCCGTCCTTACGGCGGTACGTTCATGGTCTTCAGCGATTACATGCGAGGGGCCATACGGGTGGCTGCCATTTCCAAGTATCCGACGATCTTCGTCTGTACTCACGACAGTATCGGCGTGGGCGAGGACGGCCCGACCCATCAACCCGTCGAGCATATCGCGTCGTTACGGGCCATACCCAACATGATCGTGTTCCGCCCCGCCGACGCCATAGAGACCGCATATGCGTGGAAGTGGACGCTTGAGAATCCCGTCGGCCCGGTCGTATTGGCTTTGACCCGACAGGGACTGCCCGTCTTGGATCAGAGCAAATACGGCAAGGCCTGCGAGGGGGTCGCTAAAGGCGCGTATGTGCTGATCAAGCAGGACAAGCCGGACGTGCTGCTGCTGGCGACCGGTTCGGAAGTCAAGCTGGCCATCGAAGCGGCAGGCAAACTGGCCGAGGAAGGCATCAAGGCGCAGGTGGTTTCCATGCCGTCATGGGAGTTGTTTGAAAAACAGGACAAGGCATACAAGGATTCCGTGCTGCCCCCGTCGGTCAAGGCGCGTGTCGCCGTCGAAGCGGGCGTCGAATTGGGCTGGCATAAGTACATCGGCGCCAATGGAATCTTTATTGGCATGAGTACCTTTGGCGCATCCGCCCCGCAGGGAAAGTGTTTCGAGGGTTTCGGTATCACCAGCAATGCTGTTGTGGCGGCAGCAAAAAAACTTGCGGCAGAATAAAAGTCGCCAGGATGGACGGCGGTTCCTCCAGCGGCAGAGGCCTATCTCCATTCGGCTCGTGCGGTCGTTAGCATGGGGTAATGTTTTCGATCTCGTTGGATCATCAGAATTCCGGCAGAGTCGGATTCATATTGCCGGTGATGGCGACGCCTTCGATCTCCACGAGCCACTTGGGACGGCACACCGGCGCCGCCAGCAGGATGCAGGGGATATCCGAAACCACGTTGCACAGATACTTCCGCACCACCGGGGCATCGCTCAGATCGCGCAGATAGACCAGCACATACATCAGATCGCTGAGCTTGGCGCCTCCATCGGCCAGCAGAGCCGCCGTATTTTCAAAGGCCCTGGCCGTCTGTTTGACTACATCTCCGACATGGGCCACAGCGCCGTTCTTATCGATGCTGGCCGTGCCGGAAATATGAAAGTGAAATCGATCCCGGAAGGCAATGCGAGTGCCCCGCTCGAACGTAACGTTGTAGTCCATCGTATCGCAGAGGTAATCGTGCGCCCTGAGATAGCGAAGCTGCCCCGGCCGTAAACCCAGCAGCGACAGGGCGTCCAGCGAAACCAGCGTATGCGCGTTGGCGCCATGACCTTCAATTCCGGTGCTGGCGATGAAATGGGTATCGGCGGTTAATCCGTGCCGGGCGAAGAATTCTCGTCGTGCATCGACCATTCCTTTGTAATTTCGGTCCACATCCCTAACATACACCCAGGTCCGCACGACATTGTCGGCCAGAGTAGCGTTATGTTCGGCCAGCACATCAATGAGCTGCTGGAGCAAGACCTCTGTCTGCTGGCCGGAATTGCGGTTGCCGTCGACTTCAGCCAGATTGGTAAACCACAGTTGACTGATCCCGTCCCGTTGCACAAGGATCTGCTGGTTGGAGACGGCTTTTTTGCGCAACGGAGTTCGGGAGGCGATATGATAGGCGAACATGGCGATTTTGGAGCCATTCAACGGAGGCTGCTGGATAATCGAAGCGGCGACCTGCTCTTTGCCGGCCCCATCGCCGCACAAAGGCGAATTTTTCAGCAGATCGACCTGGTTATTCGCGTCGCTGACAAAGAACCGGCGATAGACAACGGAGTTGCCGTCCAGACCCAACTCGTCCATGGCCCGGAAGTATTCCTGCTCCATGATCCGCAGGGCCTGCTCGAACGGGACGGATTCGGCGCCTTCCACGAACAGAAAACATTCATCGCAGTCCTGTCCGGACACAAACCGCCGTTCCTGCACCCGCCCCCGTTTGAACACCGTGATTTCGCTCATTCACATGGTTCCTGCATTCGTCTTTCGTTCTCCTTCACGGACTCTGCCAACCCATCCATCGGGGAATTATCAGACGTTCCCAGAGCACATTTTAGTGCATTCGATTTTCGAAAAAGCCAGTTTATAAAGCGGCCTGTTTTCCCGGCGATATTTCCGTTCATAATTAGTTCCCACCCACTCCCCCTGGCCGGCCGCTGCGGCCGGAACGAACGCGGTCGGCTTCAGTTGCCGACATTCCTTTTCCAGTTCTCGTAAAGCCTGTTGGAAATAATCCTCGGAATCGGTTACAAACTGAATCCCCCCTGCCGGTTTGAGGATACGTTCCAGCTCGACAAGGTTGGCGCCTTGGAAAAAACGTCGCTTACGATGCTTTTTTTTGGGCCAGGGGTCCGGGAAGTAAATGTGGAATCCGTCTACGGAGGCATCCGGAAGCCAGTTGCGGACCCAGACGGACGCCTCCGTACGGACCATTCGAACATTACTCAAGCCCCATCGTCCAAATCGGTCCACGGCAGAGCGATAATAGGCATTGGCCCATTCCACTCCAAGAAAGTCACTCTCCGGATTATGCCGGGCCTGATGCAGCAGAAACGTACCCTTGCCCGAGCCGATTTCGACATGGACCGGAGCCGTGCGTCCAAACAGAGCCGGAAAGCACAAAGGACGCGGCAGATCGTCCAAACAAACGGAAATCCCTTTATAATCCTGTAAAACACGTTTTTTCCTGTGTACCAGCATAAAATAGAAAAATTCCCTCCCCGCCTCGGCAGAATGCCATCGTATAGGCCTATGGTCCGGAGAATTTGATCCAGTGCCAATCCCCTCTTATTTTGCCATAATTTCCGGGTAAAGTCAAGACCCATAGTATCCGACAGGAATTATCAGAACTCCTCTGCCGACTCATCGTAGAAAAACGGGCTATGGATCGCTAGAGCCGGGTAAACAAAGGGTCCGATAATATGATACGACCGGTGATTACTTTACGACGAATACGCATCATCGTGGATATCGATACCCAGCGCGATTATTTATTGGCCAATGGCACACTGTGTGCGAGAAATCACCCGTCCGTCCTGGCCAATATCCGCCGTCTGATGGCATGGGCCCGTCTCAAGAACATTCGCATGATTTCTACCGCTCGGATCAATCCGGCCAACCACTCCCGTCTGGATTTTTGTGTGGAGGGAACCGCCGGACAGAAAAAAGTGCCTTATACGATTCGTAACCGGCATATCTCTTTCACCGCCGATGGATGCACGGATCTGCCTCGGGATATTTTACGCCGCTATGACCAGATTATCGTGGACAAACGATGCGATGATCCGTTCGATGAACCCCGGGCGGATCGAATCCTGAGTGAATTGAAAGTGACCGAATTCGTCGTTTTCGGCGCGTTGACCGAATGCGCTGTAAAATCGACGGTGCTGGGATTGCTGGCCCGACGCCGTAATGTGACTGTCATCACGGACGCCGTAGGATACCGCGACAAGGAATTGGCCGATATCGCTCTGCGGCAGATGGAAGCCAAAGGCGCCAATATGATCGACACAAAAACCGCCCTGGGACCGAGCCACCTTCATCTGGTCGGCGTCTGCGATTGCGACATCTGCCGCGGAAAGGCCGACTGCCATTACCGCGTCCGCGCCTGACAGAGAACTTGACGTCGGCTCATTCAAGCGACTGTCTCTCCGACGTTTCTTTCCTTCCGCCGTGCTGGTTTTTATCGACGTCGATCCACGACGACAGGTTTTTCTACAAAGCGAATTTCCGTTCTTCCATAGAAAATCTGCCCGCTCCGCAACCGCCCGAGAACGGTAAGCGCTATCGGCGTCTCCTGTGACGGCTCCATGGCATTCGTAAACAGGTTCAAATCAAAGGCCACCTGCAATCCGATGATCCCGTCGTCGGTCATGCTGGCCAGAACCAGAGTCGATTCCTGCCCTGTGGTTTCCAGCGTCAGCGGGATTGTAAGATCCACCTGATCGATCGCAATGCCCGTCAACAGGAAATAGGCCTTCAGCCAACGATCCAGAGTGCCTGCCTCGATTCGTTGGGGAGTACATACCAGGGGCAGCTCGACGGCCGCCATTACGATCATAGTCACCTGGCTGGGCTGGGATTGATCCGTTCCGTTACCAACGATCAATTGGAAGGCATATTGTCCCGGTTCCGCAAGCAACTCAGGCCTTACGTCCGTGGAGATCAAATCCTCCCCCAAATACCAAAAATAACTGAGTTCCAGGCCGGTCGGATCGTGCGAGCCGGAGCCGTCCAGCGTGATCGCAGCCGTACCCGTCGAATCGGCGAAGAAGGTCCCATCTGTTCCGGCATCGGCGATGGGCAGCAATCCAACGGGAATTTCATAGGCGCCGATATCCACCCGGCCGCCCAGGACACGAGGCCGTCCGGCAAAATCCCGCCACCCGTCATACGAATCGTCCGGGCTGCCTGCATTAAAGCAGGGCGATCCTTCGATTAATCGGTAGTCTTGCTGGCCTGCGTAGAGAGGATCGTACGAAATGTTGCCGTTTTGGCCGGTTAAATCTCCAATCCCCTGACCGTCTTCAAATTGGTAGTTCCCTCCCGTATTGCCCCACACGCAGTTGTACGCGAAACCGCTCACATCCGGAGGCTGTGTCTGAACCACCATCAGCACCCCGCCCCCGCTGGTTGCGCGCGTGATCAGATTGTTCTTGACGACGGCCTGATAGCAATACAGGTTTCCGCCGGCTTCTTCGGAGGAATTCCGGTCTATCGTATTGTTGAATGCCCGTCCGCCGAAAACCAGCGCCATACCGCCGGCCACTTCTCCGGCCGTATTGGCATAGATCAAATTGTTGGAAATGAGAGGATTGCCCATCCAGACGATCACGCCAGCGCCTGCGTCGGCCATATTCGAAGCGATTATATTGCGATCCACGAGCGCGGAAGATTCGAGACAGGCAATCCCGCCGCCATACAATTCCGTTCCCTGCAAGGTTCCATTGGCGATAATCCGATTGCAACAAATGGTCGGCGAGGAGGAGGCGCAGAAAATGCCGGCCCCCCAGAATGCCGATTCGCCTTGGGCATCATAGGCAGTACCGTTGCCGCCGCCGGTAATGGTAAAGCCGGTCAGGACGGCGCCGGGGCCTTCGGCATTGACAAAAGTCACAACGCTGCCCAATCCCTGTCCGTCGATAATGGTATTGGCGACAACGGACGGATTTTCCGGATCGGTCCCGGTCACGAGGATGTTTTTCCCCAGGAAATTGATATGTTCGCGATAGGTTCCTTCCGCTACGATAATCACTTCCCCTTCCGCGGCGGCATCGATGGCCGCCTGAATGGTGTTGTATTCCCCGGGCACCTGAAGGGCGGAGCGGATATGCAAATCCACCCGGATCGACAAGGGACTGTTGACCGCATGTTCATCGGAAATCATAAGATCGCAGGAATAGATCCCCTGTTCCATGTTCGACACGTCGGCAAGATGAAGGGTGATTTCCTGCGCCGCCGAGGCGGTCGTTCCGTCGGCAGGACTCGCCTCCAGCCATGGACAATCTTCATAGAGGGTCCAGTTCAATATGCCGCTTCCCCGGTTTTCGATCAGGAGGATTTGATCCGCGGCGGACGCACCCGGCCGCATGTGGAACGACATATGACTTGACGATACATAAATCCGAGGCCCCGTAATGGTCAACCGGACGAGAATCTGTTTTCCGTTAAGCTGTCCTTCCGGATCGGCCGTATCATAGACCGTCAGAACGCCATTGTAATTGCCCCAACTCAGACCGGCGATATCTACGGAAAGGGCGACCGAATCGGTATCGGCTGTTTCACCGGCAACACGATCCGCGCTCAGCCACGTACAATCATACGCAATGGCCCAATGCAACTGTCCGCCCCCCGTGTTGGCGATGGTCAAATATTGATCCGGCGGGTTGGTCCCATTCCGCTCGGCGGTAAAATCAAACACCCCGGGAGAAACATGCAGCGTCGGCCCATGAATAATCAGCGTCACGGATACATGTTGCGGATTGTTCGTTGCCTGCGGATCGCTGACGACCAGATCGCAGGCGTACTGCCCCGCTTCAAGAGTATCGGTTTGTACGGAAACCGCCACATGAGACACGGCGCCGGCATCGGTCTGGCCGGAGGCGGCATCCACCGACATCCAATCGCAGTACTCGCTGATCGTCCAATTCAAAGTTCCCATTCGCCCGTTGCGAATTGTCAGGATAAGCGGCTCCGGAACCTCCTGTCCCAGATTCATCTCGAACCGCAACGAGGCGGGATGGACAATGATCGACGGCCGTGGATCGTACTCATACGCGCCCATATCATAATCGGGCAACGCTCCGTTGTTGTCCACGTCAGGCACATCATAGGGCCGGTAAGCGCCCTCCAGGTCGACCGTCACACCTGCGTCCATTCCGGCTTCGATGCAGGGAGAATCGAAAGACAATCGAAAATCGACGTCTGAAACGAATTTTGGATCCGCGTTGATATTGCCCTGCCCGCTCGCACCGTCTGGAAAACATGTATGAACAGGCTGAACCGAAGAAAACAGCGCAGAAGGAGTATTATTCCAAAGGATACAGTTGGTAATTTCCCCATCACAATATCGAATCACACTTTCAGAATCAGCCGTATTATTTACAATTGTACAATGTAAGATACGACCGTCACAATTGTTCAGCGCCGATCCTGTAGATGCATGATTGTCAACAATCAGACAATTAATTATATCTCCATGACTGCCCGCAAATGCACCGCCAACCTGGGCTTCATTCCCGGAAATTATGCAGTTCCGAACGATCCCCATAACACCGTGAACCCCTCCGCCGGCCTGAGCGCTTTGATTGTTTTGAATCCTGCAATACTCAATAATTCCCTGCATTCCATTGCCTTCTATGCCGCCTCCGTGCGAAGAATTATCGCCCCCGGTCACGGTAAAACCGCTGAGAACGCAATCGATGCCCTCGGTCCCGGCAAATCGGACTACCGGTCCGAACTCTTTTGCCTGAATCCATGTAGCCATTACGATTGACGGATCCTCCGGATTAATGGAGCGTACGGTAATGTTTTTGCCGAGAAAGTCGATATTTTCTTGATAAATGCCTTCGGAGACGATGATCGTATCGCCGTCCCCGGCAGCCATGACGGCCGCCTGAATGGTGGAGAAATCAGCCGGGACATAATGAACGATTTGATGGATTTGCAGAGTGATTTGGATACTCTGTGGATTATTCAGTGCTGTTTCATCTACAACCTGGATCGTTCCATAATACGCACCCGATTCCATTGTAGAGGATTGAGCAGTGATTTCCAAAGAAACTGTTTCACTGCCCGTTTGCGATTGAGAAGGAGTAACCTCGAGCCATGATGAGTCGGTTCGGATTTTCCAGTTCAATATCCCTTCGCCGCAATTTCTCAGCAAAACAGACGTACTGCCGATCATATCCTGGCCTTCTATCGCATCCAAAACAATATCTCTTCTTGAAAGAGCAATCCGCGGTCCGGTCGGGCTGGTCTCAAAAGCACCCATATCCACAACCACATTGTGATCATTGTTCCCATCTAATACACGTAATACACCTTCCAAGTCCGTCTCATCCAAACCGTTATCAACCTGTTCTGTCCCGGTATCGACACAGGGGGAATCGGGCCGGATATGATAATCTCCTTCCAGAACGAAAAGGGGATCGTTATCCAGATTTCCATTACCGCTGCCGCCGGGATAACAACAGAAAACCGGTTCGGAAGAAGTGAAGAAAATCATTTCGGCGGTATTGTTCCAAAAAATAGAATTACCAATAAAACCATCGCAGCCATTAACTACGCCTTCTTTCTCGGCAGTATTTCCCGCGATCGTGCAGTTCACAATCGTTCCGTCACAATTGTTCAGAGCGACTCCCCCCAAAGCATGGCTTTCGGCGATCAGACAATTGCTGATACGGCCCTGACATCCCGCCAATCCACCGCCGTAGCCATACGTCTGATTCCGGATAATTTGACAGGAATCTATCCAACCGTTAACGCTTTGCATTCCTCCGCCGGCGATTGTGGCAATATTGTTTGTGATCAGACATCGGCGGATTGTCGCCTGGGAATAATTCCCTTTGATGCCTCCGCCCAACGCTCCATACCCTCCGGTAATGGTAACTCCGGCCAATTCGCATTCCCGGATCTCCGTTCCTTCGAATTGTACAGCGCTGTCATTGCCAAGACCTTCAATGACGGTTCTTCTCACGACTGAGTCATCCGAAGGATCCAGGGAACGGAGCGTCAGATTTTTTCCCATGAAATGAATATTCTCGCGGTAGCGCCCCGGCTGTACAACAATCTCGTCATTGGCGCTAGCCGCCTGAATCGCATGCTGAATGTAATCATACTGTTGCGCCAGGGTGATATTTTCAACCGGCCCATCGGCGATGGTGTAATGGCTTTCCAACGTCATTAGACGCACGTTGCCATATTCGGACCAGGCCGCCCAGCGCCCGCTGATCGTCGGGCCCGACCCATACTGATATCCCACCGGAATCGATACCAGCGATCCGGTACGGCTGAGAGAATAGAATCGCAGATAACTCGACTCGTTTACGACTATCGTTCGTCCATCAAGAGCCGGCTCTGTCTGCCGGCCGCTCCCTACGTAAAGGCCAAACGGACGAATCATGGTGTGAGGGGACAAATCCGCCGCGTAAATATCGCCCCGGTCGTTTTTCTCATCCGTCCACACCACTGTTTTCCCCGAGATGGCCGGTTCGTACTGACGTCCTGGCTGCAGACAGATCGGGAAGACTCGAATGTTGTCCGGATTCGTTACATCCGCTCCATAGATATCGCCGTGCCCTTCGTAAACCAGCGTGCACCCGTCGATATCCAGCACGTTCGGCAGGGAATAGGTGCTGCTGAGGCTCTGCGACGGGAACGGATCACGACGACCGGCATTCCGGACTACGGTGAAAAACGTCGGATTATCCCAATCGGAAACATCAGCCCCCTGAATGTGGAAGGGCGCATTGAGCCATTTGTTTTCTGTGTCGTTCAGGTCCAGCCCTTCATGCTCCAGCCAGATCACAAGATTGCCGGAAACAACGGGCAGGCTATAGGAGGTCGTGGCGGAGGACTGCCTGAGTATTTTCTGCTGGCCGGTCGAAAGTTTACCGACGAAAACGGATGTGTTGACCATTCCCGGATTATAGGGATCCACTTCCGCGGCGGTTCCCGACCAGACGACCAGATCTCCGTCGATCTGCGGATTCAGGTTCAATCCGTTCGTCCCCATAAACCGCTTTGCCTCCGCGGCTGGATTCTCCAGGTCTTTGACCAGAATATCCCAGCGATATCCGTTGTCCCAGTATTCGCCGCTGACGGCGATATTCGAACCGGACAGGGCCGGAAATCGAAGATTATAGAAACTGATTCCGGGTACCTGTATGGATAAAGTACCCTGGCTTTGATACGTGCTCTGAGGCAGAGCCGTCACAACCCGAACAACAGCCGCAGCGCCGGTTTCAATGCCGTCGCTGACAACCAGCTCGAATTCGTATATTCCCTGCTGCTGGTATCGGAAGTTCGCTATCGCCTGATTGGTATTGTAAAGTTGAACCGGCGGGCCACTCAGTTGACGCCATGCATAGGTTAGCTCATCCCCGGGATCCGGATCATAACTTTCGCTCCCATCCAGATAGATATTCCAGTCCCCTCCGCTGACCGGGGCCGTATAAAGAAGATAGGGCTGCGTTACAGCGATCGGGGGACGATTGCCTACAACCACAACGATTCCATCGGGCTGGCTATAGTTCTCTCCGTCGAAAACCACCAGCTCAAAACGGTACACTCCGGCCGTATCCGGAACGAACGTAGTGGTCGGGGATGTCGGGCTGGTCAAATCCACAACAGGACCGGAAATCTGGCTCCAGGAATACTCCTGTCGATCCGCATCGGCGTCAAAATAACTGTTCGATCCGTCCAGTATGATTGCCTGGCCAGTCTGGAGGACATGCTGATCCGGCCCGGCGTCCGAAAAGGGAGCATAATACGCCGCCGTTTCATAGGCACCCATATCGATGCGATGAGCGAAAATACGGGCGTTGCCGTCCAGATCCAGCGAACCGACACGAGCCGCCCAGTCGAGCGGACAGGCGTTTACAGACGCCGAATCCGTTTGAATACAATAGTTCCCGTCCGACCGATCCACAAAACGCGGCGAGGTGGAGATGTTGCCGAACGATCCGGTCGCATCGGACATGTCTCCGTTTTCGGAATAGTCTGTCGGCAGATTGTTCCAGACATTGTTATAAGCAAACCGATCTCCCATTTCCAATCGATGCCAGCCCGACCAATAGACGCCGCCGCCGCTTACGGCAAAAGTAATGATGTTATTGACCGCCAGCGCCTGGCCGGACACATAGAGATTGCCTCCGTTACCGGATGTGTTGTCGCTGATAGTATTATTGATTAAAAAGACGCTTGATCCGATATATAATCCACCGCCGCCATAGGTCGCCTCATTCGAAACAATCAGATTGTTGGCGATGGTCGTCTGTCCCGATTCGACGCAAATTCCTCCTCCATAATTGGCAATATTTCCCTGGATAATATTCCGTGTGATCGTCGCTTCCGAATAACGGCAGTATACTCCGGCTCCATATCCATATAAATAATCGCCGCTGGGACAGATATTATCCTGTATGAGATTGCGTTCGATCGTCGGCGAAGCCTGATCGCAATAGATCCCCGCTCCCCGATAATACGTCGCCCAGCTATTCGAGTCGTCTCTGGTTCCTGTACCTGCCTGGATCGTCAAACCGGTCAGCCGGGCCTGAAGGCCTTCTCCGTTGGCAAAGGTCACCACGCTTCCTTCCAGGCCCTGACCGTCCAGAATCGTCTGCGAGACCACCTCCCAGTTCTCCGGATTCGAACCGGATACGGTAATAGTTTTACCCCGGAAGTCGATATGCTCTCGATAGATCCCGGGGGCGACCAGCACAACATCCCCTTCGCCGGCAAACTCGATGGCCTGCTGAATCGTTTCCGTATCCTGCGGGACATAAATATGTCCCTCGTATATATGCAATTGAACCTGAACCGTCTGGGGGCTGTTGTAAGCGTTTTCGCTTTGCACGGTCAATTGGCAGGTGTGTAATCCAAGAGGCAAATTGGCAATATCGACACGCAAGGCGATCTCGTCGATTTCGCCGATGCAGTCGCCGGCGGCGGCTGAAAGGGTCAGCCAGGGACAATTTTCCACGATTTCCCAAGATAAAATGGAACCGCCCCGGTTGCACACATGAAGTATCTGATCCGACAGATTGGAGGCGTCATTATAAATCCAGAAATGGATGATATGCGGATACACATCAAACACAGGCACTTCCACACGGGTCTCATAGGCGCCCATATCCGCAACAGGAATACCGTTATTGTCGCCGTCCAGCAGCCTGTCGCCGCCGGCCAGGTCCTTCTCGGCCAGCGGTTCCGGAGCGAATGGGCCGACATCGCTGCCGCTGTATTCGCTCATATCGCTTTCCGGGAAATTGCCGGTGTTATAGCCGCCGGGGATGCCGCCTCCCTGCGAAAGACCTACTACCACAGACCGATCCAGAAGCACGGTCAACCAAGTGATCCGAATCCTTCCGTCAAAAAACATTTCAATCTGAAACGAGACTTTGGGTGTATTGTTGCAGCATTCCGGAATATTTTCGAATGTCACGGCTATTCGATCGCTGAGCTGTTTCCAACTCACCTGGCCGCTGCCCGGAGGATAGAGGTCGCACATCATCCCGGCAATCCGGACGCGGCTGAAATGAGACGAAAGGCTGCCGGATAGATTGGTATCGCCCTGATCGAAAGTCACATATCCGTTACTTCCCACATAAAAGCGATTGTACTGCTGATCAAAGAAGGAAATTGTTTTTCCCTGCCCCACGGCAACTTCGAGAAAATGGTCGTCCGACAAAGTTAAGGTCTGGCCCCCGGAAGGACTGGTAAAAAAGGCGGAGGTATCTTCCAGACGCGTCCAATACCCGTTCAAACCGCCGGGAGTAAATGTGACCGCCTTGTTGGACAGGTCGAAGGGTTCGCCGGAGCTGCTTCCAAGAAACAGCTCGGTGAAATAATCCTCTTCTCCGCCGCCCCAAAGCTCTTCCGGATGATTCGATCCGGCATCGATGCAGGGCGAATCCGGAACGAGCTGGTAGTTTCCGGGAGTCTGTATAAATCCGGGATCGACATGGAGGTTGCCCGGGCCGGGGTATTCTGCGGGAACGCAGCTAAAGACCGGAGGGGATCCTTCTGAAATCTGATCGGGACTATTCTCCCAGATGATGCAATTAACAATGCTGCCTTCACAAAATCGTAAACCTCCTCCCGCACTTTCGGCCGTATTATTCACAATTGTGCAGTTGACAATATTCCCGGAACAGTACACCATGCCTGCCCCCTCAGGAGCATGGTTGTCTGCGATAAGACAGTTGTGTATCTGCCCACTGCATCCTGCCAAGCCGCCCCCCCGCTGGCCTGATCGATTATCAACGATGACGCAATGTGTAATGCGGCCATCCAATCCTCGAATGCCGCCTCCAGGACCCGCCGTTTGATTATTACGAATGATACACCGACTGACCGTTGCTTTTGTCAGATTTCCGTGGATACCCGCTCCGGGCTCCGTACTGTCGGCGCCGGTAATGGTCAGGCCCAATAACTGCGTCTGTTCTTGCTCGCTTCCGGCGAAGGTTACGACGGAACCATTTCCGGCGCTGCGGATTACGGTCTGGGCTACCGTTTGAGGATTTTCCGGATCGGTAGAACGCACAACGATTTGTTTGCCTTTGAACTGAATATTCTCCGTATACGTTCCCGGCAACAGCACGACATGATCGTCCGTTTCGGCGCGGTCGATGGCTTCCTGAATCGTCGCCGCATCGACAGGGACTCGAATGATTCCTTCCAGCGGTTCCGTTTGAACCACCAGGTGGATTTCGATTATTTTCGGGCTATCGGTCGCTCCGGTCGACGTAATGGTTAATGGGCAATCGTAGTTGCCGGGATCCAAGCCGGAAATATCTACGCTGAGATTCACTGTCTCGATTTGTTCCGTAGAAATGCCTGTGTCCTTACTCAAGGTGAGCCAGGAACAATTTTTGGTAATTTGCCATTCCAGCGGCCCTCCGCCGGAATTACGAATCTGGAGTTGCTGATCAGCGGGGTTGGGCCTGTTCTGCATGGCTTCAAAGACAAAGGAAGACAGTGAGACGGCCAATCTCGGCGTTGTCCGATCAAACTCATAGGCTCCCATATCCACAATGGCCTGACCGTCTCCGCGGCCGTCCAGAATCCGGATTATGCCGTCCAGATCGGTTTCCGTTATGCCCCCCGCCGGCGTATTGGTTCCTGTATCGACGCAGGGGGAACCCGACACGGGTCGGGGATCCGACAAAAAGGCCAATCGGGGATCATCGCCGATGTTGCCCTGTCCGCCCAGATCGTCGGCCAGACCTTCGATGCAGCAATAATGGACCACGGAGGCCCCGCCGGACAATTGATTTTCCAAAGGAGAATCCGGGCCGGTATTACCCCATACAATGCAATTCGTCAACACCGGATTGCTCATCTGATTGTAGAGGCCGCCTGTTTTATCCGATGCGTTATTGCCCACCAGGGTGCAGTTGACAAGCACTGCCTCGCTGGCGTCGAAATTATAGACCGCCCCGCCCTGCCGGGCGATATTCTGCATCAGGAGAGAATTTTGAATCGTCGGGCTGCTCAGGTTGTCGTTGCGAACGGCGCCTCCCGTATCGGCTGTGTTGCCGAGAAAATGAGACAGTCGGATCACGGGACTGCTGCTGTTTCGATTGTAGATCGCCCCCCCCTGGCCGACGGCTGAATTTTCTTCAAACCTGCTATGCTCTATTACGGCGTCGGAGTCGTCATTGCACAGGCCGCCGCCGCCGTACGCCGTATTGCCGTCAAAGACGCAATGGATCAGAGTAGCCTCGGCGGAGGCGTTATACATCGCTCCGCCGGCGCCGTTTTCTCCGGCGGTGTTGTTCTCGAATCGACAGCTCGCAAACAAAGGCGAACCGGCTTCATTGTATACAGCGCCTCCATAACAGTCCTGCCCGCCATTAAGTCGGAAAACGCAGTTGATTACGGTCGGGCTGCCGCCGACATTGTACAAACCGCTTCCGTTGCGATACGTTCCATCCGGGCCTTGTCCATGTCCTGCGGTGATGACAAAACCGTCCAGAACGGCAGTGGAATCCACCCCCTCCGTGGTGACAACATGAAACACGTTTTCCGAACGGTTCATATCGGTCAGGGCGCCGGCATCATTACCGTTTAAGTCGCCGCTCAGGATCGTCGGATAGGAGATCGGATCGCGATCCTGCATGGAAGCTCCACCGGCGGGAAATCCCCCGTAGATCGCCAGGCCGTTGCGCAGCGCAAAAGTCGCGGCTTGATTCCCGTCCTGTTTCGCGGGAGTATGTGTACCTTCAGCCACGTAAATCGCCTGCAGAGTCGGCAGTTGTGCCGCTTCGGCAAAGGCATCCTCCAGGCGAACCATCGCATCGGCCCAGCTTGTGCCCCGCCCCGATCCGGTCGCAGACGCATCCACAAAAAGTTCGGTCGGCATGTCATTATCGGCTTCCATTGCCGACAGGGTTGCTGTTACATAGCCGATTGCCGAAAGAGAGATTGTGCCGGTACCGTTGGTCCAGTCGCCATCCTCGGCCGCGGCAATACGAACCGTCTGTCCCTGCGCATAATTGGCGGAATTGAAAACCATGGTCGAACCGCTTACAAGGCTTAAATCCGGATCGCCTGTGAGGATGACCGTCACTTCCACTGATCCGCCCGGATCCGCCTCCAGCGATACGGCAAAGTCAGCCGTTTGGCCCTCAGGAACAATCAAGGTTTCGACGCTGACAAGAATTAACTGAACCGCCCCCTCATAAGCGCCCATGTCGACAATCGGCGCTGTACCATGGCCGCTGTCCGGCGTCTGCGGATCATCCAGAAAACGCGGACTTCCGGCGATATCCGTCACCATGCTTTCCGGCACCGCCGTATTGTCTCCGGCGTCGATACAGGGCGAACCGCTGACCAGCACCAATACATCATCCTCTGAGCCAGGAATATCGTCAGCTCCATCGGAATCCGTAAATTGCGGATCGATTCCGATATTGCCCGATCCTCCCAGAGAACCATCCCAGTTTTGAATACAGCTATAGGAGACGTCATAAGCCCCTCCGGCCAGTTGAGAGGTCTGCCCGCCTCCGGAACCGTGTGTATTGCCCCAGAGAATACTGTTGGCAATCATTACAGCGCTGTTCCGTCCGGTGGCCAGAATCCCGCCGCCGACACCAACAGCATGATTGCCGCTTATGGAACCATTGATCAGGCGGGGTTTGCCGCGGTAGTTGAAAATTGCTGCCCCCTGCATCGAGGTATTGCCGCTCATGACTGCATTTATTAGGTCCGGATTACTGCGATCCACGCCGATGGCCCCGCCGGCGTTGGCGCTATTACCCAGAAACATGCACCCGATCAGACTTGAAAAGTCCGCTTCACCGGTCAGGTAAGCGGCGCCTCCGGCCTCAACCGCCGCATTAGTAAGGAAGAGGCATCCGACAAGCGATAAGGAACTGTCTGCCGTATATAAGCCGCCCCCCTGGTTGGCGAAATTCCTTTCCAACCGGCAGCCCGCTATCCGGGCCTGCGACGAAAGCGCCAACAGACCTCCGCCGCAGTTGTTTGGCCAATTGACTGTTGGAACCGCATACCCGCCCGCTATGATAAATCCGTCAAGTATGGTGGAAGAACCGGTATTACTCGCATCAATAACGTGATAGCAGTTGTCGGTCCGGGTTGGATCGTCCGGATCGGCCTTGGCGTCGTCATTTCCTAGCAGGTCGCCGCTCAGAACAGTCGGATAGGCCGCAGGATTCCGCTGGGACCAGTCGGAACCTGAAGATGCAAAACCCCCATAGACCGCTACACCATCCACCAGAGAAAACACGGCCTGTCGAGGATCCGTCAGACCGCTTGTATCAGGCAGATAAATCCCCTGAGCTACCCACACCTCGTCCCCGGGGGTCGAGGCGGAAAGAGCGGCATCCAGAGTCGAATATTCCCCGGAAGGCACGCGCAGGACCGCACCAAATCCGGCAGAAACCCCCAAAATAGTACAGAAAAACACCTGAACAGATGTGCAGACCAACGAACGCATCTTGTCCCTCCTTACCTTGCGGATTAAGGACTCAAATCATCACCAATTTAACGATTGACAGACCCGTCCTGTCAACGATTCAAACATAACCTCTTTTTAGACGGCCTAACAGGACCAATGTTACAAAATACCTTCATAAAAAATGGGATCACGGGCCGCCTCTGCCTATTTACATACCATCCTCTGGGCCAGGGATATGGATCGAAGGCCCCGCCTCCCCAGTATTTCCTCCGTTTTCATAACATGTAAAGAAATGAATATAGCCGAAAATGAGTAAAAAAGCAAAATGTTTCGATATTTCTCGAGAAACTCTCCAGGAACAAGTGTTCAGAGAGTAAAGCCGGAAATGGTTTATCGAGAGGATCCTGTTGACATCCTGTTAATTTGGGGTATCATAGAGATCGCTTCTATTGAAGTTGCATCCGGATGATTCAGAATCAAAAAGAATGAAGAATCCCGTTAGGCCCGTGCGGAAGAAAGGAGGTGCTCTGAAGTAAACGATCCTTTCGGGCGGATGAAAAGGCAATTGCATGTGATTTCAAATTATCAGAGGAGGTAATAGACATGTCTAAGAAACTATTCTTTTTACTGGGTTTTACCCTGTTTTTATCCCTCGTCGGCAGCCTTCAGGCGGAGGTGATCCGAACCACAAAGGATCCGGACTACCCGGGGGCCGACACATATGTGGGCAATGACAGCCAGGTGGGACCGACTTCAAACCGGGGCGGCGAAAACAGGATGCGAATTCGTCAGAACAATGCATCCCGCTCTAAAGTTTCTTACATACGGTTCGACATCAACGAAGTGGCGGGAAACCTCTCGGGCGCTTTTCTGACGTTTGAGACGACGTATGCCAAAAGCAGCGGCAAGAACGTCACCGTATACGGCCTGATCGATGAGACGCTTGATTTCTGGGACGAGATGACGATCATCTACAACAATGCCCCGGCCATGCTGCCTGCCGCGGACGGCTTCTATGATCTGGATGAGAACAAGGTCGTATCGCTGGGAACGTTTGTCACGCCGATGGACGCTGCGCCGGTACTCTTCTCCACGGACCCGGCAAGCCTGGATATGGCCAGTTTTCTCCAATCCGACAAGAACGGCGTGGTGACGATGATCCTTGTCGGGGCCGACGATGAAACGGAGCTTGCCACAAAGGAGCATGCCACCGCCACTCCGCCGACCCTGACGATGCCAAACGCCTCTCTGGGAGGGGCGATGGATCCCCAGCCGGCCAACGGGGCGACTGTTTCCCCGGATGTATCGCAGCTTTGCTGGACCCTGCCGGATCCGAATATCCCCGGTACGATTCTTACCAGCGACGTATATTTCGGCACGACAGATCCAAACGAGTTGTTGCCGGGCTTTGGACTCGATCGAATTACTCCGGATGAGGGAATCACGGAAACCTGCATCGCTATCCCGGTTGCCCTCGAACAGTTCAAGACGTATTACTGGGTTGTGGATTGTACCGATCCAAGCATGGGAGAAGGCGAACAGTTTCTTCCCGGAGCGCTCTGGAGTTTTAACACCAACAACGAAGCTCCTTCCGTAGATGCGGGCCAGGACCAGTACGTTTGGCTCAACAATGCCGGCGATCCGGCCACAGCTTCGGTCCAGATTGACGCAACCGCCGCAGACGATGGATTGCCGGGTGGGGCTCTGTCTGTGCTGTGGACGCAGACCAGCGGTCCGGAGGTTAGTATCGATCCTGCCGACGTGGAAGACATTACCCTGACGCTGCCCGGGACGGGCACATATCAGTTCCAATTGACGGCCGACGACACGGATCTGACCGGTTCGGATACCATTCAGATTGTCGTGGCGGAAACGCCGTGTCTGGCCGCTCAAGCCATGCCGGGATATCAGGCGATCCTTGGCGATTTCGACAATGACTGCATCGTGGCATTGAACGACCTGGCCGAACTGGCCCTGCACTGGCTCGAATGCAACAGCCTGCTTTGTCCGTAAGCCGTAAACTTTAATAAACGAAACGGCATAATCGTATGCCCGACGATGCTCTCAGGGATCGTCGGGCATTATTTTTAAGGGTCAATCACCTTGCGGGAATGATGGGTTTCCTTCATGAGGAAGATACAGACCAGGCAGACCAGGGCCGAAGCGAACAGAACAAAGAATACGGTTCGATAAGCCCCAAGAGGATATTGCTCGGAATTGTTTTTTCCATATGCGTCAAGGATGCGCCCCAGGAAAGACATGAAGACGGCCCCGCCGAAAAAGGGAAACAGATTCACCGTGCCGACGCAGGTGCCGGCGATTTCAACGGGGAAAAGTTCTTTCGTGGCGGTAAAGCCCATGATCACGATGGCCGACGAACTGACTGAAAACAGGAAGAACCATACATACAGCGCCGCTTCCGGCAGCCCGGACGGACAAACCCAGAGAAGCAACAGCAAAACCGCCAAAGTGGAGGTGCACAGGAAAATCGTTTTTTTTCGGCTTTTCAGGACTTTTTCGGAAAGCAGGCCCAGAAGCGGGCTTCCGACGATCATGCCCCAGGCGATCATGCTCAGGACCGCTCCGGCCTGTGGCTTGGTCATGCCGTAGGTGTGCATCAGATACGGTCCGCCCCACAGGCCGCCAAACCCGAAGAAGATCCCGCAGTCGAAGAAAAACCAGACCGCAATCGGCCAGAAATGTCGTTTGGACACAACCTTCCAGACGCCTTCCCAGAGGCCAATGGTTGCCGTGGCTTTTGTTGGCGGCGACTGAGGATCGATTTGGATAATGGAGGGCCAGCCCTTCTTGGCGGGATTGTCGCGTACAATCAGCCAGACCAAAAGGATCAGCAGGACTGTACAGCCGCCGATCCATTCGAACGAGAGCCTCCATCCAAACCGCGACGCCATCAGGCCCAGTATCCATGTACCCGACAGAACTCCCGCCCCGCCCATGGCGTTAAGGATTCCGGACATCAGGGCAAATTCCCCGGTTCGAAACCACTGGGCCAGGATTTTCATGGTGGGAATAAAAACCATCGATACGCCCACACCGACCATGATCCGGGACAGGAAGGCGATCTCGATCCGGCCGGCCAGACCGAAAAGGAAACTTCCGATCGCCGCCAGAATAAGAAAGATCGTAACGGATTTGCGCGGCCCGACCGAGTCGGAAAGCAGGCCGGCGGGAAACTGCATGATCGCATAACAATAGAAATAGATCGAACCGAGATCCCCCAGAATTTTACCTGAGACCTTAAAATCGGCAGCGACGTCTTCGGCGACGACCGACATAGAAAGGCGATGGAAGTAGACAAACAGATACGCCACAGCTAAAATGGCGAAGATCACCCAGCGATAAGCCAGCATCTTTCGGACACCCATCTCGTCCGTGGGTTCGGCATTGTCAACCGTTTTGGGGTAGGTTTCCATGCAGGATCGGCCTATTTGGCGTAGTCCGGTTTGACGGCATGATCGGGAATGGGGCACTCGTCATCGAAGACAAGCATATCCTCGTATTTCTCGATCGTGACAAACGACTCGTCGATATTTCCTTTGTCATCCATGATTTTACTGAGATCCAGACCGAGATGTTTTGCGAAAAAGCGATAGACGCCGATACGTTTATTGATGCCGTAGTCATGGCCTTCGGTAGGCAGATGGACATTTTCTGTTTTAGCGCGGGCATTGTAGAATGCATACACATTCTGGATGTAGGGAAATTCGACTTGCGGAACATTTTTAGTCCAGTCCTGCCCATTGGAGACGACCAGAAGCGGGCGAGGGGCGGCCAGGGCGGCGATCTCGGTATTGTTGGTCTCATGGCGGGAACTTTTATGGACAGGCATACCGCTTTCGCAGACGCAGCCGCCGAAGAAATGGGCCGAGACCATGACGACCGGGGCCGCGGCGGCAATGCGGTCGTCGACGGCGGCCAGCAGGAAGGACTGCGTTCCCCCGCCGGATGCGCCCGTAATCGCGATGCGTCTGGGGTCGACATCGTCAAGAGTCAACAGGAAATCGACGCCGCGAATGCTGTTGAGAAGCTGCTGCCGCAATACGCCCGGCCCGCGATGGTCCCAGCCGAGCTTTCGCATCTCGCCGTAGCCGACCATATCGTAGGAAAAGGCCACAGCCCCCATGCGGGCAAACGCGGCACAACGCTTCTGCATGTCGGGGCGGAACCGGCCATAATCGCTTTCGCCGGACCAGTGTCCGTGCGGATTGAGAATCGCCGGAAACGGCCCCTTGCCGGCGGCGGGTCGATACAGCGAGCCGGTGACAAAGATGCCGGGCGTCGATTCGAAGGCGGCATTTTCTACCGTGTAGCCGTCATAGGTCCTTTTTTTGCGGACAATCGGATTCAGCGGAGTCTTCAGGGGCATCGGATCCAGCCCCGCGCCCCGCAGGATACCGCGGCGGATGTTGGCGGCGCGATCCTTCCATTCGTTCAGGGTGTGATACGTCTGGGCAAACCGTTCAAGCTGCCCGACGGCCTGCGCCTCGCTTTGATAATTGCCCACGCAGAGCTGCGGCTCTTCGGCTGGCTCAGGAGCGGCAGGAGCGACGACAACGATGGAGTAAAGGGCAGCAACCGACAGTAAGCCAAAGACACCTCGACAGGTACGCTTCATGGATTCGACCTCCGTACTTCCTATATCGTAGTTTTACGAACCAGTGTAGATCACACTGCCCCATCCGTCAAGAGGCGTTCCGGAAGCGGCCGTTCATTGGATTGGGGGAAATAAGACATATCGGAAATCATTTTCATACACCCTGATTTTCCAACACCGTCGATTCCATATGATTTATTCGGATTCGGTGTGTATAATCAATCTATCCAGGACGGTAGTGTCGTCTTTTCACTAAGAAGAAAGGCCTTGTATGAAAAAGTTGCTTTGGTCCCTATTCTATATTTCCTTCCTTGTCGTCATCACGGGCTGCTCATGGTACGTATATCCCGATCTTTCGCGGGATGAGCCGCTCGCTTCTATCGACGGTTGTACTTTACCTCAGGAACCGCCATGGAAGCAGACTGAATCTTTCAATCCCAATGCGGTCTGCACCGATCACGAGGCGCTGACGCTGCGCAAGACCTGGCAAGGCGAGCCACAGATTGCGTATACGGCCGCCGGTCTTGACTTCAATTCGCAGACGGGTGCGACCCTGGAGGCGCGTTTTCGCCTATATGCCGACAATACCTCGCCGTTTTGTCTTTCCCTTGCCGACGAGACACGGTACTTCCTGCAGCTTCTCATTTATCCGGATCGCATCGAACGCCACAGCCTCCACAGCATGGCCTCGCTGCAAACCTACCATTCGCAAGAGAGCGAGCTCTTCACAGAAATGCATGTGCTCAAACTGGAATTTCAATCGCGGTTTTTCCGGCTGTTCCTGGACGGCGACAGCGCTGCGATCATGAAAGGTCCGATCAGGGAACGATATCGAGGCGCCGCCGCCTGTTCCGTTATCGTCGGCGCAGCATCGTCAGGAACAGGCAGAATAGATATGGATTACGTAAAGGTGCATCGGGGTTTGGAATCGTATGTTTCTTTTGATCTTTCTCGATGGTAAACCAAGGTCGAATTGCTTCGACCCGCCTTTTCTATCGCAGTCCACTGGGATTGTTTGCCGCATGGCTATTGCTGACAGATCCCGAATCAGAGTTATAGATCAACTGCCGCGTGCCCGGCGTTTCCCGGAAAAAACGTGCACGTCTCTGGCGCCGTCGATAGAATAGGGCCTTCGGCGGGTGCCATGGGATTGAGATGAGTCGAAAGGATAGGTTCATGCAGCAACTGGAGCAGGTTCGCGGGCTGATCGTCTGCCAGCGCAAGGAGTGGGGGGAGATTTTGTCCGGATTCGAAACGCGGAACAAATATGTCGTGCTGGACGAGTTCGGGCAGGAGCTGTACCTGGCGATGGAGGAAGGCGGCTCGTTCCTGGTGCGGTCGTTTCTCAAGGCCCTTCGGCCCTTCGAGATCGTCCTTCTGACCCTCGCCCAGCAGCCGGTCCTTCGGATTCATCGGCCCTTCCGGTTCTACTTCCACCAGGTACAGGTTCGGGACGCCGCCGGGCAAATCCTGGGCACGATCAAACGGCGTTTTTCGGTTCTGCGCCGCCGTTACGATGTGCTGGACGATCAGGGACGGATGATCTATGAGCTGTTCGGGCCCCTTCTGCATCCCTGGACGTTCGAGATCCGCCGCGGCGAAGAGCAGTACGGCAAAATCACCAAACGATGGTCCGGCGTAGGCAAGGAGATGTTTACCGACGCCGACAACTTCGGCGTGGAATGGCCATGCGACTGGCCGGCCGGGATTAAGGCCCTGTTTCTGGGCGCAGTCTTTCTGATCGATTTTATGTATTTCGAAAACGTCAATAAAAATCGATGACGGATTACCGGCATTGAGGGAGCAATTGCATTATGGCCGAGGCACACTTTACCGGGGATAAGAAACTTCCCATGACCACGCTTCTGGCCCCGCTGGAGAAGCGGTTTATCGACGATTGGACGCCCCGGTTTCCCCGGTGGATCCAGGGCTGGCATCTGACGCTGTTGACGCTGCTCTGGTCGGCGGGCGTGGTGGTTTTCGGCTGTCTGGCCGGTCTAGCGGACAATCTGCACTGGCTCTGGGGCTCGTCGGCCATGCTGGTTCTGCAATGGTTTACCGATTGCTTCGACGGGGCCCTGGGGCGTTATCGCGATTTCGGCATCCCCAAATGGGGCTTTTATATGGATCATCTGCTGGATTTCGTCTTTCTGTGCGCGCTTCTGGCGGGGTATTCGTTTCTGTTGGATGATATCGGCGACAAACAGATGGTCTATTTCCTGATCCCGGTTTTCGGCACGTTCATGGTCAGCTCGTTTCTGTCCTTTGGGGCGACGGGGCAGTTTAAAATTACCTATCTGGGCGTCGGCCCGACCGAGATGCGGGTCGGATTTATTGCATTCAACGCCATTCTTATCTTTTTTGGAACCGCATGGATTCAGCCGATGCTGCCCTATGTATTGGCTGTATCGGTCGGCGTTCTTTGCGTGGTGGTTTTTCGCACCCAAAGATATATCTGGAACCGGGATATGGCCGACAAGAAGGCACGGAGGATATCCCAGGACGACAAACCGATCAGGTAGTCTGGTCCGGACCCGCTTCGTAGGCTTCCATCGAAGGATCTTCGGCCGGGGGCGGAATCGTATCCTCGGAATGGACTGGCGGATCTTTTACTCGAGACAGGCCGTCAAACATCTGCGTCAACT
>JAFGGE010000030.1 GCA_016930745.1 Sedimentisphaerales bacterium | reverse complement strand
TTGGCCGCCATTCAACGTTCGCCAAAGCTGGTCAGTTCTTTTTTTCATGCCCAAAGTGTAGCCTATACTATGTATTGATTAGTAAATGCAGATTACCGTAACTCGGACGGATCAGACTTGAGGAGATATCCTTGGCGAGATTGGCTTCCCGATGAATTTGACTTTGAGATTCGATACGAATATCCGGTCCACAAAGAAGATTATTGGCGATGTGCAATCCTTCGTTGTCGAATACC
This sequence comes from Sedimentisphaerales bacterium, assembly GCA_016930745.1. Classification (GTDB taxonomy): domain Bacteria; phylum Planctomycetota; class Phycisphaerae; order Sedimentisphaerales; family Anaerohalosphaeraceae; genus JAFGGE01. Next base: position 14,914 of record JAFGGE010000030.1, on the reverse strand, counting down.
ACGCGAATCAGCCTGCCCAGGGGGCTGACCGGTTCATAGATGGTATTGTGAAACAGCTTGCAGTCCTGTGTATAAACGGTCACGATCCCCGCCTGCGGCGCCTGTGTAATGAAATTGTTCCGAACGAGGCAATTCGTACAATGAACTTGCACATCCTCGGGCCTATGCGGATTGCCCAGGCAGATTCCCGCATCGCAGTCAATGACGACGTTCCGTTCGATAATGCAGTCCCGGCTGTCGTGCCAGAGGAAAATCGCCCCGCGCCCCTGCCGGGTGCGCCCCTGAATCCCGACAAATACATTGTCGCGGATGGTCCATCGATCGGCAAACATCACATCGATCCCGCCGATATAATCCCCATTGAAATTCTGGGCCGTGTCGGCCGGATCATCCGTGAATTGCTTGGGTCGATCGTTATAAAACAGGCAATACAAAATACGGCAGTTTCGCGGCCGGATCGTTTCCCGATCGGCCAAAGGAACCTTCACGCCCTTGATTCCCCGTTGCCAGATGTTGCGGATCACACAGTTATAAATCGTCAGATTTTGAACGTTCGTTTCCGAATTGATCTTGAATCCGTTCCATCGGCAGTTCTGGATCGTCAGGTCGGCTACCGTAACACCCTTACAATGGGAAAATCCAATCAGTTCGCCATCCCGGCTGCGGCTGCCGTCAAGGACCGCTTTTGTACGATCCCCGGATGCCGAACGCAGTGTCACTCGATCCGTTGAGATAATCATATAATGAGGCATCCAATAGTGGCCGTCTTCCAGGAGAATCGTCCCGCCGGGCAGTAACTTATGGATGGCTTCGACCAATTCGTCTGCCGTGGAAACACGAAGAACAGGCCCATCGGGTCTGGGCAAAGGCGGCGCCTTGGCAAACCAGTCCTGCTCTATCAAGGTTTGCACAGAAGGTTCTTCATTCACAGGACCGGCGGTCAGCGCCCTAAGAATTTCAGCATATTTCATCAACGTTAAATAGTTACGCAGCATATACCCGGAGTGCGTCAGACCCTCCGCCGAATAATCATCCTGATACCGTTGTGGATTGCTCGGATGAATCCCGTCCCGCGCCAGCAGAGTCGGCACATCATACCCCTGATACGCATCATATTTCTCCAGAGCGCCGTCCCAGTCATCGGGACGCCGCGAAAGAATCTCCGCCTGAAAATCGATCAGCGGAACCTTCTTTTCCCGCGCCACCCGACGGTTGGCTTCGGCGTACAACAGAGACTTGTCATAGAAGCCATGACGAGGGGGAATGGTCGTCAGGATCGCAACCGTTCCATTGTCCAGGCACTTTTGAACAACATGGCCCAGCTTTTCTTCGTATTCCTCCAACGGAACCGCGTTCAGATCGTTCGTCCCAAACAGGATCAGCGCAACCTCCGGATTCAGCCTTACCAGCCATCCATCGACGTTCTCATGAGCCCAGCGAATGGTCATGCCGCTTTCATTTCCGTATTCCGGGCCCTTCCACTGCCTCCAGCATTCCGGCTTGAGATACTCTTTCACAAGTACAAATGCCTGCTCCATTTCTTCGGAAGCATTTTTTCGCTCATACAACAGCGGCGTCCAGAAGGCCAGGGTAACGGTGATCGAATCCCCAAAATGAGAAAACGTTCCCTTTTCTCCGTCAAACCGGGAGTGCACTTCCTTCATCGGTGCGATCCAATAGGAGGAAGGTATCCGAATCGATGACGAATCAGAATCTTTTGCCGCGCAGAGGAAAGAAGTACACATAAAAATTGGTATGACTTTCACAAAGAATCGAAATGAAAACATCGCCGGACTTCCTTTATGGTTTGCATCGACTTTACGATTCCCGGTCCCTACAGTATACTATAGGGATAACCAGAGAAAAGGATTTTCAAAAAGAATACCATCGGAGGAAACCAGTTATGAAGGCGTTGTTTTATTCGGGTGTAATTTTTGCGTTTCTTTCCCCCTGCCTGCACGGAGACAGCAATCCCTATGGCATTCAGGCCTTGCCGGGCGGTTTTATCAAGGCCGATGTGGTCAGCTATTCCTATGTGCCCAACCGGTACTGGACCCTGGAGGAAGCCAGGGGAATCCTGCCCTATCTGTGTGAATACGAGCTGATGTCGTGGAGCGGGGACAAGCCTCTGGAGGCCTTCCACACGGAGAACGTGCGGCGCATCGACCTGGCCTCCCAATGGTCCACCGCGATCATGTTCTACGCCCGCCGTCTGGAGTTCCGCGATGAGATCATCAACCTGATGCTGCGCGCATACCGCCATCGGCAACTGTTCATCGTGCGGGATTACTGGCAGCCGGGCGGTAACCAGGAACCGTCGGGCAGCCATGAACCGTTCGACAAAACAATGGATCTGCTCATGACGCTCTGGAACGGGAAAGACAAGGAATTCGTAAATCCCGAAGGGGACCGGGCGACCGGCCGGCAACTGATCAACAATATCCTCATGGTCAAGGCCGGCGATGAGAACTTCTGCTCCCTGCGGACCGAAGGACTCGAAACCATCTATCGCACCTTTCACGAAAGGATTCAGGACCGCACGATCGACGGGCAGAAACCCTTTTCTCACATCAAATCGTGGTATAACCTGCTCGGCTGGGCGGCCTGGACCAGTAGCTGCTGGGCAAGCAGCGAAAACGACATCGCCGAATATCGACGCTCTAAGCTGCCCGCCAACACCGAGTGTATCGGAGTCGACACGTACGACTACTGGTGGCTGGGGATCGGATTCGACCCGGTTGATCCGGCCAATCACAGCAAAGTCATGCAGCGGGTGGCCGAATGGCACCGGATTCGCACCCAATACTATCCCGAAGGCATACAGACCCGCGTCTGCAAAAATTGCAATGACCCGATCGCCTGGACGCCGGAATGCTGGAGCGACACCCACGCCATGGAAAACGCCATTCGTCTGGCCGGCGCCGACAGGGCCATGATGATCTATATCGGCCTGTCCAGCTCCCTGTCCGGCCAGTACACAACCCCCACCGAAACCATGGATGCGTATTATGACCACTGCAAGGCCGGGCCCTGGGTTGGATTGGTCTGGTGGACCAGCATGGGCAAGCTGCATCCCAGGGAAAACCCGCTTGGCGCCTTTGGCTATGTCGACAAAACCCTGGTTCACTACACGCCCGAACACCCCAAAGGATTTCCTTATACCCCCGAACAGCTCGACCGTTTGCATGACAAGTTCATCGCCTCCCGCAAGCGGATGTTCGAGGATGTGGTGTACGGGCAATTTGGTTTCATCAACAAGCGACCTGGCTCTACTGGACAAAATTAAGCCTCATTAAAAAAATTTGTGGGTACTTCCGGTTCCATTGGCAACGGAAGTCATTATTTTGAAAGCAGTTAAGATGGCTGGGCCGGGCCTGCATTGGGAGTAACGTATAATGCCGGCCTGTTCCTCTCGGCAAAACCGATTGGGCAGAGCCTCAAATTTGGGGCGCGGGGGGGAAATTTGGGCCTCTGGGGTCCCGATCGGTTTTGCTGAGTCAAGCCGCGACGAAGACCTCCACCCATAAATCTTTCAAGAGAGCCAAAATTAACCCGATCGCAACCGATTACCGGCGACTCGGTCAAACTGGTCCGGCGTGGGATTGTCCGGAACCTTGTCATTCGTTTTCCCGGCCCAGTCCGTATGGATCTTACGCATCGTTTCAAGAATCTGTCTGTATGCAGGATCGTCCGCCAGATTGTTGAGTGAATAAGGATCTCTCTTCACATTATAAAGTTCTTCCGTTGGTCGAGGGAGGAGAAAACAGTCATGCTGATGTGCATCCAGCCGGCCCTCGGCCCGCAGGCGCAGCATGGCTTGATGCGTGATGGACCGCACCGCATCGGCCGGAGGGGTGCCCGGCACATGGGGAAAAGCATTCTTGATATACAAAAAATCCTTTGACCGCACAGACCTCTCATGCGCCTGATAATCGTGCCAATTATGCTCTCCGAACACATACGGGCGAACCTCCGCACAGGGATCTTCAAGCAACGGGGTAAATGGAATGCCCTGAAACGTGGACGACAGGGGCTGACCCGCCAGCTGGATCATGGTGGGAGCGATATCTACTACGCTCACCAGAGAATCACAACTGGAACCGGATCGGACCTTGCCGCTCCATTGAACAATCAGCGGAGTCTTGATGCCCGAGTCGTACAGTCTTGTCTTACACCTCGGAAAAGGCCTTCCATTGTCCGAAAAGAAAAGAAGGATGGTATCCTCGACAATGTCCTGCCGATCCACTTCGTCGAGCACTTTCCCAATGAAGCCATCCATCCGGGTAACCTCATCGCAATACAAAGCCAGATCCTTGCGTGTCTCTGGAATATCCGGCAAAAACGGCGGAACGACCATCTCTTCCGGCTTATGGGGTGTCTCGATCGTATTTTCCTGATATTCGCGATGGGGATCAAACGCCGCCAGCCAAAGGAAGAAAGGTCTATCCGCCGGCCGCTCGCGCAGCGCTGTCAGCCATTGCTCGCAGCCCGAGGGACCGCCCCCGTAAATCCTGTCAAAACCGCCCTTTGCGTTGTCCCCCAGGTGCCATTTGCCCGCGGCGGCCGTGTAATATCCGCTCTCCTTTAGAAGCGATGGAAAGGTCACCTGATCAACCGGCAGCGGCTGATGCAGCTCGCCGGCGCCGGTCGAATGAGGATAACGCCCGGTGATGACGCTGCATCGCGTCGGGGAGCAGGAAGCAGTCGTCAGAAAGGCACTGGTAAAGCGCATTCCCTGCCTAGCCATCCGGTCCAGATTCGGCGTCCGGATCGTCGGATGGCCGAAACAGCCCACATCATTCCAGGCCAGATCATCGGCGATCATGACGACAAAGTTGGGCCGTTTCTCCTGGGCAATGACCCATCGGCTCGAAAGGACGGGGATCGACAGGGCAGCGCCGACCATCTTCAAAAAGCCTCGTCGGTAGATTGTATTACTCTGCATGAATGTTCTTTTCCTCACACCATGATGACTTTTCTCTAACCTTCGTTCTTTCCAGCTTACAGTATACCACAACAACTCAACCGATTCCAGCAATCATGCTCTAAAGACACAAGCCTCTTTCCATTCCTGTAATGGATTGTTATATTGTTACTTACGTTTGAAATCGATGAGCAGGAATACCTCATGAACAAACGGGATGTCGTCAGACAAATCTTCCATAAGCAAAAGCCGGCTTATGTGCCGTGGCATTACCAGTTTACCCGGGAGGCATGGGACAAACTGGTCGAACACTTCGGGGATGCGACAGCCACGGAAAAAATTATCGATAATCACATCCTCGAGCTGGGCTCGGCCATCGGCTTTTTTAAGGAACTGGAAGACCATCGTTTTCAGGATGTCTTCGGAGTGGTCTGGAACCGATCCGTAGATAAAGACATTGGCGTTGTGGAAGGATGTGTGTTAACTGAACCGACATTGGAAGGATACACCTTCCCCGATCCGCTCGATAACCGCTTTTTTTGTGAGATCGAGAACCAGATCGCCACATATCCGGATCGTTTCCGTGTGTTTTATCTGGGTTTTTCCCTGTTCGAACGCGCATGGACCCTGCGCGGCATGGAAAACCTGCTGATGGATTTCATCGAGCATCCGGCTTTTGTGCACGAACTGCTCGGACGGATTGCCGACTACAACATCGCCCAGACCCGGGCCGCCATGCGATACGATATCGACGCCGTCTATTTCGGCGATGACTGGGGCCAGCAGAAAGGCCTGATCATGGGCAAATCCTGGTGGAAAGAATTCATCTATCCACAGATCAAGCGGATGTACACCGCTGTTAAAGAAGGCGGCCGGTTCGTCATGATCCATTCCTGCGGCGACGTGGACGAGCTGTTCGACGACCTGATCGAGACCGGCCTGGACTGCTTCAATCCCTTCCAGCCCGAAGTGATGGATACCACCGCACTGCTGCGAAAATATCATAAAAGACTGGCCTTTCACGGGGGCTTGAGCACTCAGCGAATTCTGCCCTATGGTTCCGCTAAAGACGTCCGTGATGCCACAAAAAAGCTTCTTACCCTCGGCGCCGACGGCGGCTATATCTTCGCCCCCTCTCATGCCGTCGAAGGAGATGTGCCACTCGAAAACATGCTTGCCTTTATTGACACAGCAAAACAACAACCATCTGTCTCACGATAAATTTCTCCTCCTGGAATTCGTTCCCGTTTTCCCTCTTGAAACAGTGGCAGTTTACCTCCGAATCTGCTATGATGAGTTGCCATAGCGTACGAAAAAAGTCGATCCTGAATGGCTGAGGAGTAATTCCATGCATTGGCGAAATGTATTGTCTCCGTTTTCCCTTATCATATTCTCATTTGCAATACCGGCGGTTTTCCTGTTTCCGCCCATATCGGCATTCGGACAGGATGAGATTGTCCTGATCGTCCGTGGCGATGACATCGGCAGCAGCCACGCCGCCAATGTCGCCTGTATACAAAGCTGCCAAGAAGGAATCGTCCAATCCCTGGAAGTCATGGTCCCGGCGCCCTGGTTCAACGAAGCCGCCCAAATGCTCCGTGAAAATCCCTCCATCGATGTCGGCGTGCATCTGACGCTGACCAGCGAATGGAACAATATGAAATGGGGCCCCCTGACGCAATCACCCAGCCTCGTTGACGCCAACGGCCACTTCTTTCCCACAACCAGCCAGAGGAACGATTTTCCTCCCAATACGGGCTTCCTCCAGTCCGGCTTCAAACTCGAAGAGGTCGAAGCTGAGCTGCGCGCCCAGATCGAGCTGGCCATGAAAGAGATCCCTCAGGTAACCCACTTGTCATCCCACATGGGCGCCCCCGATTGTACACCCCCCCTGCGGGCGATGGTAGAAAAGCTGGCACAGGAATATAAGCTCGGATACAAACTGCCGGGTGTCAAATCCGCCGGCGGATTCGGACCGGGTCGAAAGAATCACGAGGAAAAAGAAGCCGCCCTGATACAAATCCTCGAAAAACTCCAGCCCGGGACATATCTGTTTGTCGAACATCCCGGACTGGATACCCCGGAAATGCAGGCCATCGGGCATAAGGGGTACGAAGAGGTCGCCGCCGACCGCACCGGCGTTACCTATGCCTTTACCAGCAGTAAAGTCAGGGAAACGATCCAGCGCCGCGGAATCAAACTCATCAGTTATGGGGATTATTTTCAAAACCAGGCCTCCTCGACGTCGGCATCTTCAGGTAAGGTCTGCCTGCTTTCGGACCTGGATCTGTCCAAGATGACGACCGGCTGGGGAAATGTCATGAAAAACCGTTCGATTGAGGACAAACCCCTAACCCTCGCCGGGGAAACCTTTGCTACCGGGGTCGGAAGCCATGCCAACAGCATGATGTACATCCAACTGGACGGTCGAGTCAGAAAATTTACCTCTCTGGCGGGCATCGACGACGAAACACAGGAACGCGGGTCGGTCCAGTTCAGGGTCTACGGCGACAAGAAGAAACTCTTTGATAGCGGAATTATAAAAGGCGGCCAAAAACCTGTGTCTATAGATATTGCTCTGGAGGGTGTCAAAGAACTGGTCCTGATCGTAAACAGCGGCGGCGATGGCGTCGATTACGATCATGCCAACTGGGCCCAAGCGAAGTTTGTCTACGAGGCACAGGCCCCAATCGCTATAGGCATCCCACAGGAAGAACCCATCCTTTTAACTCCCAAGTCAGGCCCCGAACCGCGCCTCAACAACCCTGTCGTATACGGCGCTCGACCCGGCAGGCCCTTTATTTACCGGATACCGACAACAGGCTGGCGTCCGATGGAATTTCGTGCGGACAACCTCCCCTCGTCTCTCATTCTCGATGGGAAAACTGGGATTATCACCGGCACAACCCCAAAACAAAAAGGCGAATATAAAGTCATTTTTCATGCCGGGAATGCATCCGGACAGGATAAAAAATCCTTTACCATCGTCGTGGGAGATACGCTGGCCCTGACTCCGCCGATGGGCTGGAACGACTGGTATACCTTCTATGATCGCCCGACCGACAAACTCATGCGAACCGCCGCCGATATTATCATCGATTCCGGCATGGCCGATTTCGGGTACCAATACGTCAATATCGACGACTGCTGGATGGTTAAAGCAGGCTCCAATGATCCGATGATCGGCGGCGAGCTGCGCGACAAGGACGGCGTCATTCTTCCCAATCGCCATTTTCCCGATATGGCGGCTCTAACGGACTATATCCACAGCAAAGGCCTCAAGGCCGGCCTTTACACCTCCCCCGGACCGACCACCTGCGCCGGGTATGCCGGGGCCTATCAACACGAAGATATCGATGCATTGACCTTCGCTCAATGGGGTTTCGATTTCCTGAAATACGACTGGTGTTCCTACGAACGGGTGGCGACCGGCCAGGGTCTGGAACGAGCACAACGACCCTACCGGAAGATGGGTGAGATTCTATCAAAACTGCCTCGCGATATCGTCTACAACCTCTGCCAATATGGCATGAACGATGTATGGACATGGGGTACCGAGGTCGGAGGGCACTGCTGGCGAACCACCGGCGATCTCGGTCTGGAGAGAGCTACCAACCTGCCGGGCTTTTATTCAATCGGCCTGAGCAACGCACAGCACTTTGCCTATGCCAAACCGGGGGCATGGAATGACCCCGACTATATCCTGATCGGATATGTCGGAAATGCATGGCAATCCGACCAGGCCCCCCAGCCCTGCGGCCTGACCCCGAATGAACAGTATTCGTATATGTCGATGTGGTGCCTGATGGCCGCCCCCTTATTCTACTCCGGAGATATCACCCAATTGGATGACTTTACGCTGAATGTGCTCTGCAACCCTGAGGTGATCGAAGTCGATCAGGACCCGCTGGGACAGCAGGCCCGGATTGTGCGTAATACCCAGGAGGAACTAATCCTGTCCAAACCCATGGCCGATGGCTCCTTGGCGATGGGACTGTTTGATCTCAGAGAGTTCGGCGGATCGATCACGGTACGCTGGGAACAGCTCGGAATCCGGGGAAAATGGCGCGTACGCGACCTGTGGCGGCACAAGGACATCGGAATCAGAGATGCCGAGTTCACCGCCCCGGTGCCGCGGCACGGCGTTGCGCTGGTGCGACTGTTTCCTGCCGGATAACCGCCAGGAAACTCTGTATAACCTATCCACTCCATAGTATACATCCCTGCCGGGATCATGCATCCGGGAGGCGGCGAGAGAAAAATGCCTGAATTTATTCGAATTATCATTGACTTGGCCAAACGAACGTTCTATGATACGCTGGTGCTTGTGAATGTGAACACAAGCACTGTTTTTTACAGGCGCGCAAGATCCGATGCGATACCGAAAAATCCCAAGCGAGACGATTCGGAGATTGCCCATGTATTTACGGGCCATCAGTTTTCTGCGCCGACAGGGGCAGGACTATGTCTCCAGCCGGGATCTGGCCGATCAGCTTCATCTCAAATCGCCGCAGATACGTAAAGATTTTTCCTATTTCGGGGCCTTCGGCGTCAAGGGAATCGGGTACCGGGTCGATACGCTGATCGGGCGGATTCGCGAGATACTCAAGCTGTCCGGTACGCAAAAGGCCGCTTTAATCGGCGCCGGACGACTTGGAAAAGCCCTGGCTCTCTATCCCGGTTTCGGCCTGTACGGATTTGAAATCGTCGAGATTTTTGACGTTTCTCCCAAAAAAATCGGGAAAAAGATAGGAAACACGAAAATACAGAGTATAAAACATCTGGGCAATCTGGAAAAAAGGGGCATTCGCCTGGCCATCCTGGCCGTGCCCGCCGAGGCGGCCCAGGAAACGGCCGAGCGACTGGTCGAAGGCGGCGTCCGGGGCATTCTGAATATGGCCCCCTGTTATATCACCGTGCCCAAACGAGTTCGGGTGCAGACCATTGACATCGCGATGGAATTGGGGATACTTCCCTATTATGTTTGAACCTTTTCCGAAAAGACCGAACGAACAGAGGATTGGAGTATCACAAAAATGCGGAAGTTAACGAAGAGTGAGTTTCAGAAGTTTGTAACGGCCCTGATCGGCTCCGATCAGCAGGTCGTCGGAGTACAGGCCAAGGGAGACCGGTTTGCTTTCGGTCCTCTGGAACGATCCGAAGATCTGCGGCTGGACTATGATGTCACGCTGCTGCCCCCCAAAAAATACGTCCTGCCCCAGGTCGAAACCCTGATGACGTACGAGGTCGGCGGAGGCTATCAATCCCATATGGACTCGGAAAAATTGATTCTGCTGGGCGTTCACCCCTATGACCTGGTGGCCATCAACCAAATGGACAAGCTCTTCGGCCAGGACCAGTATGACGCACATTACATGGCCCGCCGAAAGAATATTACCCTCATCGCCTGCGATGTGGTTACTCCCAGTAAAAACGTATTCGCTTCCTCCATGGGCACGGCCGTCGTGACCGAAGGCTACGATATCCTGATTACCGATATCGCAAACGGATATGTGCTGGATGCGGCCACCGACAAGGGCAGGGCTTTGATGAAACTGGCGCCCGGCGGGACTGAGGCCTCCCCGGACGATCTGGCCAAACGCAAAGCCGTCCAGGATAAAAACAAGACGCAATTGAATCAGCATCCGCTGAAATGCAAGCCTTCCTACCTGCCCAAACTGCTGGAACGGGCTTATGATCACCCGATTTGGGAAGAAAAAGCCCGCACCTGCTATTCCTGCGGTTCCTGCAATACGACCTGCCCGACCTGTTACTGCTTTGATGTGCAGGACGACGTCAACTGGGATCTGGCCACGGGAAAACGCTGGCGCGCCTGGGACGGTTGCCTGTTGGAAAATTTCGCCACCGTCGCCGGGGATCACAACTTCCGTAAAAAACGCGAATCGCGGTTTCGTCATCGCCTGTATCGCAAAGCCAAATATGTCCCGGAGAAAATCGGCGGCGAGATCGCCTGCGTGGGCTGCGGTCGATGCATCACAGCATGTATCCCCGATATCGCCAATCCCGTCGCGATTTATAACGCCCTGCTCGAAGACATCGGAATGGAGTAATTCTCCGCCGAGAATTGGAATACAAGGAGACAAATGCATGTGTGAATGTTGCAGTTCTCAAAAAGACATCTATCTGCCCGAACTGGCGACGATCCGGAAAAAACAGAAGTTCACCCGCCTGGAGATGTATTACCACGTCGAGCTGGACTCCGGAAAGGAGCTGGGACACAAGGCCGGACAGTTTGTCGAGGTCTCGATCGCCGGAATCGGCGAAGCCCCCATCTCGATCTCCTCCTCCCCTACCCAATCCGGATTCGAACTGGTCGTCCGCAACGCCGGAAGCGTGACCAACGCCATCCACAAGCTGGATAGCGGCGCCAAAATCGGGATCCGCGGACCATTTGGGAAAGGCTATCCGGTGGACGAGATGAAGGGAAAAAACCTCGTATTCATCTGCGGGGGCCTGGGCCTTGCCCCCCAGCGATCGTTCATTAACTATGTTCTGGACAATCGCAAAGACTACGGAGATGTGGAGATCCTGCTGGGAACCAAATGTTTCGAGGATCGCTTTTACGTAGACGAATTGGCGAAGCTGGCGCAGCGCAAGGACGTCTCTTTTACCGAGACGCTGGATATCGGCTGCGACCAGTGGAAAGGCAATGTGGGCGTGGTAACCACCATTATCCCCAAGGTGAAGACGGACTTATCGAAAGCCCATGTCCTCGTGTGCGGCCCGCCCGTCATGTACAAGTTCGTGCTGATGTCTCTGGCCGAGGCCAAAACCCCCAAGCAAAACATCTTCGTCAATCTCGAACGACGCATGAAGTGCGGCGTCGGCAAGTGCGGCCACTGCCAGATGAACGACCAGTACGTCTGCCAGACCGGTCCGGTGTATCGCTTTTCAGAATTGGGCCATGTCCCGGAGGCTATCTAATGAGTAAACCAAGAGTCGCTATTTTTGATTTTGCCTGTTGCGAGGGATGCCAGCTTCAGATCGTCAATCTCGAGGAAGAGATTCTCGATTTAATCGGCGTCGTGGATGTCGTCGAATGGCGCGAAGCCATGAGCGAACAGAGCCAGGAATATGATATCGCCCTCATCGAAGGATCGATCACCCGTCCCGAAGATGAAGAGCGAGTCAGGGAGATCCGAAAACGGGCCAAGATCCTGGTCGCCTTGGGCGCCTGCGCCACCATCGGCGGCGTCAACAAGCTCAAAAACAACTTCGACATCGAGGAGGTCAAAAAGTGCGTATACGGCAAAGACGCACAGATGCCGCACCTGGCGACAGCCATGACCAAATCGGTGGACGAGGTGGTTCCCGTCGATTTCAAGATTCAAGGCTGCCCCATCGACCGCAAGGAGTTTACCTACGTGGTTCGCTGTCTGCTGATGGGCAAAACCCCGGTCATCCCGGATTATCCGGTCTGCGTGGAATGCAAGGCCAAAGAAAACGTCTGCCGCTGGGAATACGGCGAGGTCTGCTTGGGGCCGATTATCCGGGCCGGCTGCGGAGCCCGGTGTCCTTCCTCCCATTTCCGCTGCTTCGGCTGCCGGGGCTATACGGACAACCCCAATGTCGATGCGGCAAAAGAGGTGATGGACAAATATGGCCTGACCGTGGAAGATTTGAAACAGAAGATGGAATTATTTGGAAGTAAACAGGGACATACGATATGAGTAAAAACATAAACATTCACGTCCATCACGTCACCCGGATCGAAGGCCATGGCAATATCGTCGTGAACGTCGCCAACGGCAAGATCGAAAAATGCCAGTGGCAGGTCCCGGAAGCCCCCCGCTTTTTCGAAGCGATGGTGCGGGGAAGGCGATGGGACGATATCCAGACGATCGTCAGCCGAATTTGCGGCATCTGCTCAATTACACACTCCCTGGCCTCCACCAAGGCCGTGGAAGATGCACTCGGCCTCGAGGTATCCGAGCAGGCCGATACCATTCGCATTTTAATGCACTACTCGGAACAACTGCAAAGTCATGTGCTGCATGTCGGCTATCTCGTCGCCCCGGACCTGTTTACGGCACCGTCGGTGGTTCCGCTGGTTCCCAAGGCCCCGGATGCCGTCAAAACGATCATCCGGGCGCATCGGGTCGCCAATCAATGGTCGGACCTGCTGGCCGGACGCACGACGCACCCTGTAACCCTCACGCCCGGCGGACTGACCAAAATCCCGTCCGAAAAGGAATTGCGCCAACTGCAGGATACGCTCAAGGCCACCGTGAACGATCTGGTGACCATTTGCGAAGTGGTATTGAGCGTGGCCGACAAACTGCCCAATTTCACGCGGGAAACCGAATACATCTCCCTCAGGCAGGACAACCCGCCGACATACACCTTCTATCACGGCGACATTACCAGCACCGACTGCAATGGGGATGGACCCGTCCATATCCGTGATTGGGAAAAAGTGGCCAATGAATATGTCAGTCCGCAATCGACGGCCAAGTGGACCCGATGGCATCGCGATGCCTATGCCGTTGGCGCCCTGGCCCGGTTCAACAACAATGCCGACCTGCTCAGTCCTCTGGGCAAGAAGGTCGCGGGCATGTTCGGCCTCAAAAAAGGCAACTGCAATCCCTTTATGAACAACGTCGCCCAGCTCGTCGAATGCGCCCACGTTGTGGAAACAAGCATCGAGATGATCGACAAATTGCTGACCAAAGGACTGAAGCAGGAAAAAATCACCGTCACCCCCAAAGCCGGGCGCGGAACCGGCTGCGTAGAGGCCCCGCGCGGCATCCTGTTCCACACCTACGAATTCGACAAAAACGGCGAGTGCGTCGCCGCCAATATCTGTATCCCGACCAACCAGAACCACGCCAATATCCAGAAGGATTTCGAGGCCTTCGTGCCCCAGTTCATGGACCGCGGCCAGGACGACCTGCGCCTGGGCCTGGAGATGCTGGTTCGCTCCTATGACCCGTGCATCTCGTGCAGCACGCATATGCTTAACGTGGAGTTTGTGAAATAATGAACGATACGATCGTCCTCGGCCTGGGAAATCCGTTGATGGGCGACGAGGGCGTCGGAGTTCGCATCGTACAGGAACTGCAATCGACCTGGGGGAACGATTTCCCGCAGGTCGATTTTTTGGATGCCGGAACCGGCGGCATGGGCATCCTGCATTGGATCGCCGGCCGCAGGAAAGCGGTTTTCATCGACTGTGCCCTCATGGGCGAACAGCCCGGCTCGATCCGACGCTTTACCCCCGATCAGGTCCGGACTCAGAAGGTGCTCGCCCACCAGTCCCTTCACGAGGCCGACATCCTCAACATCATCGACGTATCCCGCCATCTCGGCGAATGCCCCGACCAGGTCGTCTTTTTCGGCATCGAACCCGAATCCATCGCCGAACGGATCGGCCTGTCCCCCCCGCTGGAAAATCAGCTTCCTCAGTATTTGAACGAAGTAATCTCCGAGCTGAGAATCCTGTAGCCCGCGCAGTCCTTATGTCCCTCGGGTGGCAGCCTTTTGCATCGCAAAGGGCTGGTTTTGTCATTCCCGCCGGCCCTGAGCTTGTCGAAGGGAGCCTGCCGAAGATACGAAGGGCCTGCCACCCCGGCTTGTCGCGTCGAAGCGTCAGCGTAGACGGAAGGCGGCAATCCAGCCTTTTCACTAGTGACCAGCGACTGGCGACTAAATTTTTGCCACGGAGGACACAGAGCAGCAAAGAGGTTAATCAAAGACGCGATTTACAGGATAAACAGGATTTTTCCGGAAGTGGCACGGGCTTGGAGCCCGTGATTCATGGCCAGGATGGCCATGCCACCTCAAAAGACAGGAGATAGGAGAGTCGAAGGGCCTGCCACCCCGGCTTGTCGCGTCGAAGCGTCAGCGTAGACGGAAGGCGGGAATCCAGCCTTCATTTTTGAAATCTGGAATCTCAAATTTCAAATCCCCCAAATCGAAAATCGAAAATAGAAGATGGAATCCTGTTCATCCTGTAAATCGCGTCAAATT
>JAFGGE010000252.1 GCA_016930745.1 Sedimentisphaerales bacterium | reverse complement strand
TTTGGAACACATCCTGCAACGGTTTGTATCGGCCCAGGCCATACAGCAACCAATCCAAAGGACAGGCCGCATCGCCAAGAAGCCAGCCGGGCAGCGGCTCGGCCCCCATCGCCGCACAGTGTTCCAATATGGTCTGGCAATCCGATCGTTTTCGCGAGGCGCAAAGAATAAGCCGTTCCCTGGCCCGCGTCGTCGCCACATACAGGATTCGCATTTCTTCGGCCAGGGCCTGGGCCCATTGCCTTTCGGCAATCAGCTCATGCATCCTGCTGCGAATCTTACCATGGCGGTCGGGCGCGACGACCTGCAAGCCCAGGGTATGCTCCGGGTCGAAAATACAGTCGCCGGTTACGCTTTCCCGATTGAATTTACGATTCAGCTCGGCCAGGACGACCACCGGGAACTCCAGGCCTTTGCTTTTGTGTACACTCATGATCCGCACGGCATCTTCGGCCGAATCGGGCTGCGCCGGGGCCCAGTCCTGCTGCCGCGCGAGCAATTGCTCGATAAATTCGACAAACCGCCGCAGCGACCGTCCCTGCCCCCTATCCACAAAACCTTCAAATTGAATCGCCCGATCATGCAGCATCAGCAGATTGGCCCGCCTCTGGCGGCCGTTGGGCAGCGCGCCGACAAAGGCCAGATAGCCGGTAGACCGCAGGATCTGCCAGAGCACATCGGCCAGACCGGACCGTTGCGCCTGATGCCGCCAGTGGCTCAATCGTGCCAGGGCATCGGCCAATTTCTTTCGCAAGACCGGGTCTGGGCCATTTTGCGCGTAGCGAAACACGCGGCGATGGAAAGGAATATCGGCATCGCAAATGTCCGGCGAATCCAGCCGGATTTGAGCCAGTTCATTGTCGGTAAAGCCCAGCAGGGCGCTGCGCAGCGTCGCGGCCAGATCGATATCCGACTGCGGATTGTCCAGCACGTTCAGCAGAGCGATCATGTCGGCGATTTCCGTGGCGGCAAAATACCCCGCCGAGGTCTGGCTGCTGACGGGAATGCCTGCCAGACGCAATATTTCCACATAGTCTCTGGCCCGTCCAGACAATGACCGCATCAGGATCACAATGTCGCCGTACCGGACGTCGCGGTATCGGCCGGTCTCCTTGTCGAATATCTGAAACTCGGCCTTTCCGGTTTCGACCCCGACCATCTCCCGAATCCGGCCGGCGATGAACGCCGCCTGACGCTGCGCCGCGTCGATGATCTCGGTGCCATCAGGGCTGTTCTGATCGGCATTCCAGTCCGGCCGGTCTTCAGCGAATTCCTCATCCATGATGACCAGTTCCACGGTGTGCCCTGTCGTGCCTGCATGCCGTGCTTGATCCTCCAGGCCGCCGGTCAGACGGGCGTTTTCGTCATAGTCCATCGCCGTCGATTCGCGGGTCATAATCCGTTCAAAAAGGACATTCACAAATCGAAGGATTTCGGGCCGGGAGCGGAAATTATGCTGTAGTTCCACGCGCTGCCTGCCGCAAGATGACGCCGCCTCCAACTGGTCCAGAAAGATCTGAGGCCGGCTCTGGCGAAAGGCATAAATGCTCTGCTTGACGTCGCCGACCACAAACAGATTGTCGGTCCGACGAATACCGTCGAGGATCGTCTGCTGCACCGTATTAATGTCCTGATACTCATCGACAAAAATGTGCGAAAAGCGAGCTCGGAGCTGTTGGGCCACTGCCGGGCGATCCTGCAGCAACCGAAGCATGAAACGTTCGAGGTCGGCAAAATCCAGGCAACGAAGCTCCCGCTTGGCCCGGGCGTACCCGGTATCAAATCGCCGCGTTAATTCAGTGAGAGTTCGGGTATCTCTGTCGACACTGGGCCCCACAAGCCGTTCATAATCCGGATGGAACAGCGCCAGTTCTCCCAGCAACGACAGAATTTCTCGCACTTTTTTGGCCGGGGCCTTGATCCGCTCGGCAATAAAACCGTCCAGGTCGGAAGGTTTGTTTTTAAAATTCGGCGGCTTGAAAGCAGCGATCTGCTCAAGACAGGACCTCCATTGTCCTTTTTGAAGCTGCCGCATCCAGGCATCGATCGGCTGGAGGTATTCCCGGGCGATCTGGCCGCTCCAGTGTCCTTCGGCCAGTCGCTGATCGAGAATACAGGCGTGGAGGCACCGGGCGCGACACTGTCGCAACTGGTCGCCAAGAAAAGCCTGCCGGGCCTGGTCCATCGGTAATTGGGTCGGACCGGCCGGGTCGTTCATCAGGCATGCTCGCTCCAGCCAATCCTGTCGATTGACCACGGCGTCAAGAAAGTCGCTGATCCCCAAAATTTGTTCCAGCAGCGATTGAGCCGCCTGTCGGTTTCTGCCCGCCAACAGAGGGGCCAGATTGGCATGTAAGGCCGGATCGTTCCATGCCTGTTCGATCACCTCGTCGAGAATCCGCGTTTTCAACAACCGCTGCTGATCGCCCTCGAGAATCTCGAATGACGGATCGATATCCAGTGCATAGAAATGATCCCGGATGGTTCTTCGACAAAACGAATGGATTGTGCTGATTTGTGCCGTATCCAGCTCCAGGAACTGCCGGTATACATACGGATCGTGATTCTCGACGTATTCTTTCCGCAGGCGAGTGGCGATCCGCGACTTCATTTCCTCCGCGGCCGCTTCCGTGAAGGTCAATACCAGGATTTGGGATATGTCCGCCGGATTATGTCGATCCGCCAGAAGCTGCACCACCCGTTCGGTCAGGACGGCGGTTTTGCCCGTGCCCGCCGAGGCGGTCACCAGCACATCCCGGCCCCTCGTATCGATGGCCTGTTTCTGGGAAGGCGTCCAATCGATTGCCGGCTTACGCATCGTCGCCCCCCATCGCATCCAGAACCGTCCGCTTATCCATGGGCGTCAGGGGATTGTAGTCGTTGATCTGCCAGTCAAATTTGCATACCGCGGCGTAATCGCACCGGCTGCACGGCGATTGCCTGCCGAGGCGATAGGGTGTAATGTCGATGGCCCCCTCGCACAGGCGAAAGGCCAATTCCAGGATTTTTGAACGGGTAAACGTCAGCAGGCGTTCGAATTGTTCGGGCAACAGCGCCCCGCTGCTCGAAAAATACCCATACGCCCCCTCCTTTTGCTTCATGGCAAAATTATAATACCGGCTCCATCCCTTCTCGACCCGGGAATCCAGCAGCGACGCCCATTGCCCGTTGAGGATGCCCCTGGCCTTGCGGATATGGATATCGGCATGTTCCAAGGATCCGGTCTTTTGTACCTCCATCGGCGTTTCGATGGGCACATAGAAGGCCCCTGCCGTAAGATCTGCCTTTTGCCCCTGAATGAGGCTCCCCTTCACGGCCAGAAGATAACAAATCAATTGCAGATCCAGGCCGTGATAGAGGTGACTCCACGAGAAGCTTCGCGGGCTCCGTTTGAAATCGAAAACGACAGCCGCCCTACCCATGGCCGT